>JBPOHM010000209.1:0-3871 GCA_052035585.1 Bacillota bacterium | reverse complement strand
TATAATTTACTGTGTGTTTTTAAGTAAAAATATGTAGTTTAAATATATAGACAAAATTCTATGCAAGGGAAATTAAAAGATGAGAAGAAATGCTTTTTGTACCTTTATAATGAAAAATGACAGTTTTGCACCAGGAATTTTAACATTTGCATATTCAAGAAGAAAGCAAAAGCTCAATGCTGATTTAATATGTATTGCTACCAAGGATGTATCCGAGGAATGCATATATGCATTTAGACAGCTTTATGATTTTGTTTTTATTGTTGATCAATTATATGTTAATAATAAAAACAAGCAACAACGCCAGGACAGAAACTTTTTATTTGCAAGGTTTGCTATTTTAAATGTTTTAGAAAAGAAAAAGATGTTTTATGATAGAGTAATAATTTGTGATGCTGACCTATTACCTCTTCGAAATTATAGGGATTTATTAAGCTTACCTGCTCCTAGTGGTATACTAAATGAGGCAAAAGAAAATGTAATTGGTCCATCATTAGAGCCGAATAGCGAAGATAAATGGATATGGCATGATGCATATAAGGATATACCACATATGTCATTAATACCAAAAGAAATAACAGATAGAGTTAAATATGATAAAAACAATTTAGGTGTTAATGCTTGTATATATGTATTAAATAACGAGGTTATAAAATATCAGGATATACTTGAGGATTTAGAAAATGATGAGATAATGAAAATAGTCGAAGAATTTCCTTGGCCAGAAATGCAATATATGACAATGAAGCTATCTGGAAAATGGCACAATATTGACCTTAAATACGCTAGCTTTAATAGTTATCCAAATCTACATGCAATTTATGGAACACATTATGCTGGTCTTAAGCCTTGGAATATCAAAAATGAATCTTATCTACACTATTGCAAGCATGATGATTACAAGCTTTGGATATGTGTATTTTTAAATATGATAAAGTCCAATAAAAATCTATTATATTGCAAGGAAATAAATAAAATATTTACATATTTAGTTGATTTAGTTAAATCAGACAAGCAATATGTCTTATCAGTAAAGGATTATCCTGAATATAAATACTTAACTACTACTTAATTAAAATTAAAAAGATGTATGAAGATAAATTATTATTTTTAGCATTAAAAAACAACTTAATCACTTAAGTTGTTTTTTGATTATATTACTTTTATTATTTAATTAATTTCTTAACAGCCTCTACAATTTCTTTTTCTGTTAAACCGTATTTTTCAAGTAATTCATTTGGTTTTCCAGATTCTCCGAATGTATCCTTTACTCCAATCCTTATCACTGGAACTGGGCATTCCTCTGAAATTGCTTCTAAAACTGCACTTCCTAAACCACCAATTATGCTGTGCTCTTCAGCTGTAACAATTCTCTTAGTTTCCTTAGCTGCTTTTTTAATTAACTCTTCATCAATTGGCTTGATTGTATGGATATTTATAACTCTTGCATTTATTCCATCTGCCTTTAGCATATCAGCAGCCTTTAATGCTTTTTCTACCATTATACCAGTTGCTATAATTGATACGTCTCCACCTTGAACTAGTTCAACGCCCTTACCAATTTCAAACTTATAGTTTTCATCAAATATTTCTTCTACTGCAGCTCTTCCAAGTCTAATATATACAGGTCCATAATATTGCGCCGCAGCAAGTACTGCTTTTTTAGCTTCAACTCCATCGGCAGGATTTAAAACAACCATATTTGGAATACTTCTCATTAAGCTTAGATCCTCTATAGCTTGATGTGAAGCACCATCCTCGCCTACTGTTAATCCAGCATGAGTAGCAGCTATTTTAACATTTAATTTTGGATATGCAACTGTATTTCTTATTATTTCAAATGCTCTTCCAGCTGCAAACATTGCAAAGGTACTTGCAAAAGGAATTTTGCCTACTAGTGATAAACCAGCAGCTGTTCCAACTAAATTTTGCTCTGCTATACCAACATTTATAAATCTTTCAGGAGCTACATTTTTAAATTCTACAGTCATTGTAGATTTTGACAAATCTGCATCTAGTACAACTACATCTGGATTTGATGCAGCTAACTCTTTTAATGCTTCACCATATGCCTGTCTTGTTGCTATTTTAGCCATTATTTTGTACCTCCTAACTCATTTAATGCAATGCTAAGCTCTTCAGCGTTTGGAGCCTTTCCATGCCAGCCTGCATTGTTTTCCATGAAGGAAACCCCTTTACCTTTTACTGTTTTAGCAATTATGATAACTGGTTTATCCTTTATATTTCTTCTTTCTGCAAATGCCTTTTCTATTTCAGCAAAATCATTACCATTGATTTTTATTACATGCCAGCCAAAGGCTTCAAATTTTTTATCTAGAGGCTTTACTGAAACAACCTCATCATTTTTTCCATCTATTTGTAAACCATTATGGTCCAATATTGCTGTAAGATTATCAAGCTTGTTATGTCCTGCAAACATTGCAGCTTCCCAAATCATACCCTCTTGAACCTCACCATCTCCAAGTAGTACAAAGGCTCTACATGGTTTTTTATCCATTTTAAATCCCATAGCCATACCATTTGCTATTGATAAGCCTTGACCTAGTGAACCAGTAGATGCTTCTACTCCTGACACTTTCTTCATATCAGGATGTCCTTGTAATTTAGAATTAATTCTTCTAAATGTTTTTAAAGACTCCTTATCAATAAATCCCTTTTCAGCTAATACTGAATATAATACTGGTGATGCATGACCCTTTGATAAAATAAATCTATCCCTATTTTCATCCTTTGGATCGTTAATATTCATTTCCTTAAAATATAGATATGTTAATATCTCTACTGCTGAAAGCGAACCCCCTGGGTGACCACTTGTTGCATCATGAACCATTTGAACTATGTTTTTTCTAATATTATTGGATATGCTCTCCAATTGTGTAAAATCCATAATTTTTATTCCTTTCATTCAAAAAATTTTATTTATTATTCATACCTTCCCAATCAGCTAAGAACTGTTGAATTCCTTTGTCTGTCAAAGGATGCTTCAACATTTGAACTAATATCTTATATGGAACAGTTGCTATATGACATCCGATAGCTGCTGCCTTAGTAACATGTATAGGGTTTCTAATACTTGCTGCTATTATTTCTGTTTCTATATCAACATAATTTTCAAAAATATCAACTATTTCTTGGATAAGCGTTAAGCCATCTAAGCCTACATCATCTAATCTTCCTACAAAAGGACTTACATAGGTTGCTCCTGCTTTAGCAGCAAGCAATGCTTGAGCTGCTGAAAAAATCAAGGTTACATTTGTTTTTATACCCATTGATGATAGTATTTTAACTGCCTTTAATCCCTCATCTGTCATTGGTATCTTTATAATTACATTTTTATGTATTTTTGAAAGCTCTATTGCTTCCTCCACCATTTTATCTGATTGTAAAGATATAACCTCAGCACTAATTGGTCCGTCCACTATTTCTGTTATTTCCTGTATTGTCTTATGAAAATCTCTACCCTCTTTTGCAATTAAAGATGGATTTGTTGTAACTCCACAAACAATACCCATACTAGCTGCTTTTTTTATTTCCTCTACATTTGCTGTATCAATAAAAAGTTTCATAATGTCCTCCATTTATTATCATATATTATTAAATTAAAAAATATAATTTACTCAATCACCTTAACAATATCTTTTCCACTAAAAATTATCTTAAGCATAAATTGTGGTAAAAGCAATTGCCTTTTAAATCTCTTTGGCTCCTTCATAAGTCTATAAAACCATTCTAAGCCTAGCTTTATAAATATATCAGGTGCTCTTTTTACATTGCCTGCTAATCCATCAACAGTACACCATTGCCTACTATAATTTTAGTGTTAAGCATATTCTTATTATATTCAATCCAT
>JBPOHM010000350.1:0-4250 GCA_052035585.1 Bacillota bacterium | reverse complement strand
TGATGATAATAGCGACATTGCTAAACAATATCCTATCACTGAGCCCAAAAAATTATTGAATAAATCATCTACATCAAATGCTCCAACCTGAGTTACTAGTTGAATAACCTCTATATTTATTGTAAAGAAATAGCTTAAAAGTAATGTAATATATGGCTTATAAAATTGCTTACTTAATATTGGTAAAAAGAATCCAATAGGAACAAACATAAGTATATTTAAAATAATTTCACGCCAGATTATAAACATATTACTATATCCTGCTTTTTTATAAACATGAAATAGCTCTAAATTTATTCCCCCACGATTACTTCTAAACTCAGCAAGTATTGTAGCATTTAATACTAAAAAAATATACGCACAAAAAACACTAAAAATTAATGCATTTTTATAATTTAATGGCTTAGTGCCATGTGATATTTTCTTATAAACAATATAATATATAAATAGGTATCCAAGCAATGCTATTGCACTTATCATTAGCTCGACAATTATAAATTCGCCTATTGTGTCAATTATATTTGGCATTCTTTATCCTTATCCTCTATTCAAAATTTTATTTAATTTTTCACATTTTTTAACAAGCTCAGAATTATCTATATCACTAAGCTTATCCTTTCTTCTCTCCATAGTTAATTCTATAGATTTTAGCTCTCTCCAAGCCTTAATTTTTTGATGATTTCCTGATAAGATAATTTCTGGAACCTTATGTCCCATAAAATCCTCTGGTCTAGTGTATTGAGGATATTCTAGAAAATTGCTACTATGAGATTCCTCAATAATTGATTCCTCAGAGCCAAGAACACCAGGTATAAGCCTAGCTATTGCATCTGTCATAATAAGAGCTGGAAGCTCTCCGCTTGTTAGTACATAATCACCTATAGATACTTCCTCATCTACAAACATATCAATTATTCGTTGATCAATACCCTCATAATGACCTACAATAAATATTATGTGCTCAAGCTTAGCATATTCCGCTGCTTTTTGCTGAGTAAATAAATTTCCCTTTGGTGAAAGATAAATTACATAGCTATTATCTGTTTTAACTTTAGTAATAGCGTTATATAAAGGCTCTGGTTTTAAAAGCATACCAGGTCCACCACCATATGGATAGTCATCAACTCTCTTATGTTTATCCTCTGAACACTCTCTTAAGTTTACATAATTAATTTTAAGTAAATTATTTTCTACTCCCCTACCTATAATTCCATTACTTCTAAACGTTTCTATAAGCTCTGGAAAGAGTGTAATAATATCTATTTTCATGCTAATAGCCCTTCTACTACATTAATTATAACCTTTTTTTCCTTTATATTAACTTCTTTAATAATATCCTTTATAGCTGGTATATAATAGGTCTTCAAATTACCTTTTACCTCATATACATCATTTGCACCAGTCTGGAATACTTCATTTATTTTACCTATTAGCTCACCCTCTGTGCTATATACCTCTAGTCCTTTTAGTTCATAGATATAATAAGTATCCTCTGGTAGCTCCTTTAATTGATTTTCATCTATAGAAACATATGATTCCTTTAGCTTTATAGCATCATCCATATTATTAATACCCTCAAGCTCTAAATAAACCATTCCATTTCTATACCAAACATTATTTATATTTCTTTTTTTATCATCTATTTCAGTATATACATAATCTAATTCATCAAATCTATCTAATTCATCAGTCAATGACAATACCTTCATGCAGCCCTTTACTCCATGTGTATTAACTATTCTTCCAACTCTAATATATTCTTTCATAAACTCCTCTAATCTATTGTTAATCTAAAAATTTCTCTATATATAATACCATTAATGATACTAAAAAACAAGAAATTAATGATAATAAACATAAAAAAAGAAGCCTCTCATAAGCTAAAAACTAATGAAAAACTTCTATAATTGAGTTATTGTATTATCTCTACGATAACTCTTTTATTATCTTTTGTAGCAGCAGCTTTAACTACTGTTCTTATAGCCTTAGCAATCCTACCTTGCTTACCAATAACCTTGCCCATATCTTCTGGAGCAACGCTAAGCTCAATGATAAGTGATTGACTGCCTTCAACTTCTTTAACTTGAACTTGATCAGGATTATCTACCAGTGATTTTGCTATATATTCAACTAATTCACCCATTATTTTCTCCTCTAATTTCCCTTGTTATTACTTACTCTCGTTCTTCTTATCGAAGATACCGTTAGTTTTAAATAACATTCCTACTGTGTCTGTTGGTTTTGCACCATTTTGTAACCATTTAATAGCTTTTTCATCATCTATTTTAACTACTTTTGGTTCAGCAACAGGGTTGTAGTATCCTATTTCTTCTATAAAACGTCCATCTCTTGGTGAACGAGAATCTGCTACAACGATTCTGTAAAAAGGTTTCTTCTTAGATCCCATTCTCTTTAATCTGATTTTTACTGACATTAATGTCACCTCCTTAAAATTTTATAATTTTTATATGATAGAATTCTGTGAGCAAACTGTGTTCGCTTTTGAATTTCTTATCTAACAGTAATAATTTTTAAAACGGAAGTCTAAATCCTCCGCCTCCAGCTCTTTTCTTCATCATTTTTTCCATAGAGCTAAATTGCTTCATCATTTTCTTTGTATCTTCAAATTGCTTTAATAGCCTGTTAACCTCTTGCACTGATGTTCCGCTTCCTGCTGCAATTCTTTTTCTTCTACTACCATTTATTATTGATGGCATAGTTCTTTCCTTCTTAGTCATTGACTGAATTATTGCCTCAGTACGCTTCATATCCTTTTCATCAACCTTCAAGCCCTTAAGCTGTTTAGAATTAAATCCAGGAATCATAGCAAGTAGCTCATCCATAGGTCCCATATTCTTCATTTGCTGAAGCTGAGTTAAGAAGTCGTTTAAATCAAACTCTTGATTTTTTATCTTCTTACTTAGTTCTAAAGCTTGCTTTTCATCAAATGCAGCCTGTGCCTTATCTATAATTGATAAGATATCTCCCATACCAAGAATTCTTGAAGCCATTCTATCTGGATGGAAAACCTCTAGCTGATCCATCTTTTCGCCAACTGTAACAAATTTTATTGGCTTATCAACTACATTTTTTATTGATAAAGCTGCTCCACCTCTAGCATCACCATCTATCTTAGAAAGGATAACACCAGTTACATCAAGGTATCCATTAAATGTTTCAGCAACCTTAACTGCCTCTTGACCAGTCATAGCATCAAGTACCAAGAGTATCTCGTGTGGTTTAGCTTCATTTTTAACATTTACTAGCTCATCCATGAGAGCTTCATCTATGTGAAGTCTACCAGCAGTATCTAGTATAACTACATCATTATTAAATTTATTTGCATGCTTTAATGCTTCTCTAGCTATAGTTACAGGACTTTCCTTGTCTCCCATTGCAAACACAGGAACATCTATCCCCTCACCTACAACTTGAAGCTGTTTAATAGCAGCAGGTCTGTAAATATCGCAAGCTACAAGAAGTGGTCTTTTTCCATCCTTTTTTAGCTTTAGTGCAAGCTTTCCTGAGGTTGTTGTTTTACCAGCACCTTGCAAACCACACATCATGATAACTGTGATTCCATTTGTATTGAATTTAAGCTTACTTTCTTGCTTGCCCATGATATCCTTAAGTTCTTCATGAACTATCTTAACAACCTGTTGTCCAGGTGTTAAGCTTTCCATAACCTCATGGCCAATAGCTCTTTCTTTAACCTTGCTAATAAAGTTTTTAACTACCTTAAAATTAACATCTGCTTCTAACAATGAAAGCTTAACCTCTCTCATTGCTAAATCTATATCTTTTTCAGAAAGTTTTCCTTTGCCTTTCAATGTTCTAAGCACATTTTGAAGCTTTTCAGACAAATTATCAAACATTATCGTACTTTCTACCCTTCATTTAATATTTTTTCAGCTTCACTCTTAATTTCTTTCAAGTCATTTTTTATATCTTTAATATCTTCAGTAACATTAATTTTATTTATTATTTCAATAATTTTTTCAGCTGAATTATTAATTCTTTCAAGCTTTGAATGTAAAAGAAGCCTATCTTCAAACTCTGCAAGATTTTTTTCTGCTCTTTTTAATGTATCATGTACTCCTGCTCTAGACATATTCAATTCTTCTGCAATTTCACTCAAGCTTAAATCTTGGTTATAGTATAAATCAATTACAGTAGCCTGATTATCTTTTAATAAGTTTCCGTAGCAATCATACAGTTCACTAAAAAATAAATTTTTTACAAACATTTGA
>JBPOHM010000381.1:0-7440 GCA_052035585.1 Bacillota bacterium | reverse complement strand
TATTTATCATTTCATCAACAAAGATTGATGGTTTCATTGGAGAAATAACATTTAATACTTCCTTTGCTCGTGTTAAACCAACATAAAAGACTCGTCTTTCCTCCTCTAATATCTTCATATACTCCTCTACTGTTTCATTTCTTCTATCCATAGGGAATTCCTTATCAATATTGTCTATCATATATACAATATCATATTCCAAGCCCTTTGAGCTATGTATTGATGATAAGGTTATATTAGATGACTTATTTTTAGAGGATTTACTTAAAAGCTCCTGTAAGTTATATATTTTATTAATAAACTCTTCAATTGTTTTACAATTTCTAGCAATTTCATCGAGTATCTCAAGTATTAAAAGTGTAGAATTTAAACTATTCCTACCATCATCATCAAGCTTTTCTAAGTATGTTAGGTACTCTAAATCCTTCTTAATAAATCCAATTATCTCCTTTGGCTTTAGCTTTGAAATATGCAATATATCATGCTTAAAGCTATCTATTCTATCATACACATAATATTCTAAATTAGGCATCCTTTTTAATATCTCAAAAACTGATAAGCTATCATCCCTATATCTTAAAACGAAATTGCACATATTTTTATTAAAATAGGTGTAGCTTTTGTAATATATTTTTGAAAATGACACCCTATCCTTTATATCAAAGGATAATTTAATAAAAGCTAACACATCAGATAATACAAAGCTTTTAAAGAATTTAGTTTTATCATCCTTTATTAAAAATTCATAGCTATTTTCATTAAGTGCATTAGCTATCATCAATGATGAAATATTATTTCTATATAATATTCCTATCTTTTTGCCGGAATAATTTTTTATATCTTCAACTATGTATTTTGCCTGTAATGCTCTATCCTTTGCTCTAATAACCTTAACTTCATTTACAGCATCATGCTTTGCAGCTATTGACTTTTGATATCTAAATTTGTTATTTTCAATTACCTTTCTTGCAGTATTAACTATATTTGCATCTGAACGATAATTACTACTTAAATAAAAAACCTTTCCATCCTTATATGTCTGATTAAATTTCAGCATATATTCAGGAAAACTACCCCTAAACGAGTAAATTGACTGGTCATCATCTCCAACCATAAATAGATTATCATTAGAAATTGTTTTAATAATAGCATGTTGAATTTTTGAGGTATCCTGCATCTCATCTATCTGAATAAAATCATATTCATTTTTAATCCAATCAATATAGTAAGGATATTTTGATAACAAATTGTAAGCATAATGCAATACATCATCAAAGTCCATTAAATTATTCTGCTTTTTATATTCATCATATTTTATATAAATTTCTTTAAAATTCTTTATACCTATATTGCTAGACTCTAATTCATTTAAAGTGAGCATCATATTCTTAGCATATGTAATTTTACTAATTACATTTTCAACTTCCTCTTCATTAACAATACTAATATATTCCTTTGAATATTGCTCTTTTAATATTTGCTCAACAATTTTATAATTGCTAGAAATAAGCTCAAGCTTTTTATTAGATTTCTTTAGATAATCTCTAATTATCTTATATGAAAATGAGTGAATAGTTGAAAAATCTGCTTTTAATAAAAAATCCTCATCAAAAACACGACTGAATCTATTTTTCATATCTTCAGCCGCCATTTTTGAAAAGGTTATAGTTAATATCTTATTTTTACATATATTTTCATATATTAATCTACCTGCTCTTGAAATAATAACAGTTGTTTTTCCGGAGCCTGCCGTGGAAAGCACAAGTGCATTTCCACGATTAAAGCTAACAGCCTGTCTTTGCTCAGGATCAAGATTAATACCCTTTATTTTGTCTAAGTATTCAAAGTAATTCATATATCTCAATACACCTTTATATTTTAATTAAGCTTCCTTCTTATCTCCAATGCTAAGTAGAAGATTTAATAATATTCCAAATATTGCTGCTCCAGCTATACATGGAACATCAAGTCCAAAGAACGGTATATTACCACCAAATGCGTAATTTCCACCTATTCCTATTACCATTATAGAAGCTATAACTGCTATGTTTTTAGAGCTAAACATATCAACCTTTTTGTCTATCATTATTGCAATACCTTGAGCTGCAATAGCTCCAAATAGATATATTTCCAATCCACCTATAACTGCTTGTGGTATAGCATAGATTGCATTAACTAATGGAGTGAAGAATGAAATTACCATAGCAATAATCGCTGCTACCATCAATACAGCTACAGAAAAAACCTTAGTAACTGCCATTGTACTTATATTTTCACCATAATTTGTACCTGCTGGGCCACCAACAAAGCCAGATATCATATCACCTATACCATCTCCAATTAAGTTAAGATGTAAAGTTTCTACTAAATTATATTTTTTATTAGAATTTTTCTTTTTAGCAAGATCATTTACATAAATATCAAGCTGATACATATGTGCTGTAGATTCTGGAATTGTAGCTAGTGCAATAGGCATTATAGCTGCTACAGCTGCCCAAGACACCTTAGGGAACGTAAATGCTGGAACTGCAAAAATTGCATCAGAGCTTCCTGCTATTGTACGGAAGGTATTCATGCTATCTCCACCTATTAAGTAGATAATAGCGGCAACGATACAACCTACGGCTGCTCCAAGAAGAAGTGGAATTTGACCTAAAAATCCTTTTAAATATTTTGTAAATAAAATAGTTGATAATAAAGTTGTTAATGAAATTACCCAAATCCATCCAGAGTTAAATACTGTTGCTGTAGCTCCATCTGCTAATAGCTTTGGCGCTGCATCACTAAGTGCTGTACCTGCAAGTGTTAAACCTATTATCATAGCAATTGGTCCAGTAATTGATGCTGGAAGAACTTTTTCAACTGCCTTAGGACCTGCAATTTTAACTAATATACCGGCTAAAATTGAAATGAATCCTGACATTATAATTCCGAATTGTACATAAGATATAGCTTCTGCTGGTATAACATTGCTAATACCATTAGACCATGCAGCAATTCCTTCTAATGTTTCTTGACTCAAATGTGCTTTTATCGCATCTCCTGCTAATAAACCAGATATAGCTGAAAGATAAGAAAAGCTAGAGCCGTAATATAGAGGAATTTTTCTACCTGTTATAAATATAAAACAAATTGTAGCTAAACCACTTGCGAAAATTGTTGTTGAAATTTGGAAACCAGTAATAAGTGCAACTGTTACAGTAGCAGGAAACATTACTACTACTTGCTGTAAAGCATAAAAAAACAACTTCAGTGGCGAAGGAGTTTCATCAGGCAAATAGCCTAAAACTTGATTTTCTTTGTTCATTTATAATTCATCCTTTATGTAATATTTAGGTTTGTACGGGCAACCTATAATCCTAAAAAATTATAGCACATATAAAATAGTAGTACAATAATTTTTTTCGTTAAAATTTTATTTATTTTACTTGTAAACAATCATAAAAAATGTTAAATTATAATATGGGTTGCGAAAGCAACAAAATAAATTATCAATAAAGCTTGACTATAATATTGTATAACGGAGTAATATTAAAATGGAACTTGTTAAAATCAAAAAATCATACAAAGAATTAATAAAAAATTATGTATTCTTAATAATAGGTTGTTTTATAACCGCATTTGCATCAAACTGTATTTTAAAGCCAAGTGGTTTAAGTACAAGTGGTATAACCGGATTATCAATTGTACTAGAAAGCGTTACAGGCATTAATTATACTTACATATATTATATATTTACCTTCATTATACTTGTTGCAACTTTTATCCTAATAGGCAAAGCTGAAATAATGAAGATAATATTACTATCTATACTGTATCCAACAATGCTATTTTTATTACAGAAATTAAACATAAAGCTTGTATTAGATGACACCTTGTTAGTAGTAGTATTTTTCTCATTATTCTATGGACTAGGAGTTGGAATAGTTCTAAGACTTGGTTATTCATATGGTGGAACTGACACTATAGCTAAAATTCTACATAAGAGATTACTGCCATTTATTAATATAAGTAATGTTTTACTAGTTTTAGATGGCTTAATACTAATTTTCTCAGGTTTTGTTTTAGGAATTAATGTAGCGCTTTATGGTTTAATAATGCAGTTTTTATTCACTAAGGTAGTTGATTATGTAATGTTTGGTGTTGGAACAGAGCTGTACAAGCATGAAATAATCAGTGAAAAATATCAAGAAATTAGTGAATATATAATGACAAAATTAGGAAGAGGTGTTACTCTAATAGATGTAACTGGAGCATACACTAATCAAAGAAAGGTCAAGCTATGCTGTGTTTGCTCACCAAAGCAATCAATAGATATAAGAAGATATTTGGCAGAAATTGATAATAAAGCATATGTAGAGGTATTACCTATAAGAAGTGTATGGGGACTAGGCAATAGATTCCAAAAAATTGATGAAGATTAAAAAAGCTTGTAAAAACAAGCTTTTTTTATTTATAATAATAAAAAAGTTCACAAAGTGAACATAGTGAGCAAAGCTCACATTAAAAAAGCGAAACTATGTTTCACCTAATGAATTGAAGAAATTCACTTGTGAATTTTTAAAAGCGAAACTATGTTTCGCTTTATATATATTTTATACTCGTTATGAAGTTTTTACACACAATAAACATATCTGAAAGGCCCTCTACTAAGAGTAGTCCTCTTCCAGATTCGCAAAAGGTACATGCATCTAGATTTCTTGAATATGTGAATCCGTCACCTTCATCACCAACACTCATTTCAATAAAATTATCATCAATGTATAGACTTATATCCGTATTTTTATTTATATCATTTTTGTTACCGTGTTTTATACTATTAATTATTAATTCACTTAAAATTAATCTAATATCGAATAAATTATCCTCACCGATTTCTTTATCAATTAGCGATAGTATTTCATTTATTACATCGTTAACTAGGTTAATATCACTTTTGATATTCTTCTTGATAATTTGGTTCACTTATATAACACATCCCTTCTGTCTTATAAGTATATACCCATTAAATAGTAGAATAATCACATTTAATAAATTTTTTTATACTTTTTTTCGATATAAATCACTAAACTTCTATAATATATGTTAAGTTAAAATTTATATGCGTAAAAAATTAAAGCACTTAATAAATATATACAACCTATAAAAAATACAGCATTTTTTATATGCTGTATTTATATAAGCTTATTATTTTTTACTTTAAATTAATTATATTTTCAAAAAGCTCCCATACCTTTTCAACATTTAGTTTTTCTGATGATGAAAAGTCAATAATTAAACTTAAATCATCTACATTTAGAACCTTTTTAATAATATTTTTCTGCTTTATTCTTTGTGATTTTGAAATTTTATCTGCCTTTGTTGCTATTACATAGCCTGTGTAGCCATAGGACTTTATCCAATCATACATTTGAATATCATTAGCATTAGGCTCGTGTCTTATATCAACTAGAAGAATTACTTCCTTTAGTTGCTCTCTAGTTCCAAGATAAGTTTCAATCATCTTCCCCCATTTTTCTTTTTCTGTTTTTGATACCTTAGCATAACCATAGCCTGGTAAATCTACTAGATTTAAAACATCATTAACATTGTAGAAATTTATGGTCTGTGTTTTTCCTGGTGATGAGCTTGTTCTTGCCAATGATTTTCTATTTAACAAGGCATTTATCATTGAGGATTTACCTACATTTGACTTTCCAGCAAAGGCAAGCTCAGGAACAGTAGTATCTGGATACTGTTCCTTTCTTGCAGCTGTTATTAATAATTCAGATTTCTTTATTATCATATTATTTACCTTCACTTACCAAAGCATGTTCAATAACTTCATCTATAGTAGTAGCATAAACAATATCTAAGGTTTTTATTAGCTTAGATTTGATTTTTAAAACATCTGCCTTGTTCTTTATTGGTAAAATAACCTTTTTAACACCTGCTCTTTTTGCTGCTAAAAGCTTTTCTTTTAGTCCACCTATTGGTAATACTTTACCTCTTATTGTAATTTCGCCTGTCATAGCAACGTCCTTATATACATATCTGTTTGTTAAAGCAGATAAAATAGCAGTTGTAATAGTGATACCAGCAGATGGTCCATCCTTTGGTATTGCTCCTTCTGGAACATGTACATGTATATCCTTTGTTTTAAATAGCTCTACATCTATATTATATTTATCTGCATTAGCTTTTATATAGCTTAAGCCTGCTAAAGCAGATTCCTTCATTACATCACCTAATTGACCAGTTAATTGAAGCTTTCCTTCACCCTTCATTGTATTAACTTCAACAAATAGAGTTTCACCACCAACTGATGTCCATGCAAGTCCTGTCACTACACCAATTTGATTTTCATCATAGGTTGTATCAAATAAGTACTTTGGTGCTCCTAAATAATCAATCAGATTCTTAGGATTAATATTTATAGGCTTTTTAGCTCCTTCAACTATCTTTACAGCTGCTTTTCTAACAATTTTACCGATGTTTCTTTCTAGACTTCTAACACCAGATTCTCTTGTATAGTTTTGGATTACTGCCTCAATTACACCCTTAGATAAATTAATATCATCATTTATTAAACCATTTTCTTTGATTTGCTTATCTAACAAATAATCCTTAGCAATGTTATATTTCTCTTCATCTGTATAGCCTGAAACCTCTATAAGCTCCATTCTATCAAGAAGAGGTCTTGGAATTGTGCTAGTTGTATTAGCAGTTGTTATAAAGAAAACATCTGATAAATCAAATGGCACATCTAAATAATGGTCAGTAAAGCTTGTGTTTTGCTCAGGATCGAGTGCTTCTAATAGAGCTGATGCTGGATCTCCTCTAAAATCATTTGCTAGCTTATCTATCTCATCTAATAAGAACACTGGATTATTTACCTTTACTCTATAAATTGAATCTATAATTCTACCTGGAATAGCACCTACATAGGTTCTTCTATGGCCTCTTATCTCAGCTTCATCTCTAACTCCACCAAGAGAAATTCTTATAAATTTTCTATCCATAGCCTTTGCTATTGAACTAGCAATGGAAGTTTTACCAACTCCTGGAGGTCCTACTAAGCATAGTATCGAACCTTTTTTCTTTGGGTTTAATTGACGAACAGCAAGATGCTCAAGAATTCTTTCCTTTACATCATCTAAGCCATAATGGTCTTTTTCTAATATTTCACGTGCTGTTTGTATACTTTTACAATCCTTAGTCTTTTTATTCCAAGGTAAAGCAAATATATAGTCAAGATAAGTTCTAAGCACTCCATAATCTGGTGATGATTGAGATATCTTATTTAATCTCTTTATCTCCTTAAGAAGCTTTTCTTTAACTTCCTTTGGTATACCTTTAGCCTGAACCTTCTTTGCATATTCACCTACACCATCACCGTCATCATCATCACCTAGCTCATTTTGTATAGCCTTAAGCTGTTCCTTTAAATAATATTCTCTT
>JBPOHM010000038.1:0-3320 GCA_052035585.1 Bacillota bacterium | reverse complement strand
CTTGTATTGAATCTGCCACCTCTAATAGTCTTTTACTTCCTGGGAATAGATGAGAAGAAAAGTCTGTTTTAAGTCCAAAGCAAAGAACTGGAATATTAAAATCAATTATTATATCAACTAATTCATCTACTTGTTTTTCTGTTAAAAATTGGCTCTCATCAATTATAATAACATCATAGTCAGTATTAGCTTTATAAAGCTCGTATATATTATCGTTTGGATGTAAAACATTTGCTTCTGCAGACAAACCTATTCTTGATTTTGCAATATTTTCACCATCTCTATTATCAATAGAAGGCTTATAAAACAATACCTTCATATCCTTTTCTTCGTAATTAAATTTTGTTATTAATGCTTGCGCTGTTTTACTTGAACCCATAGTCCCATATTTAAAATAAATTTTTGACATAATCTTCTCCTTTAAATAATTGATTTTAAATATTGTAAATTATAATCTATTAAATCTTAATCTTGCATAGCAATCTAAGCGACTATAATTATTATAACACATATATACAATTTGTCAAAAAGCAAAATTATTTCCATTTAATTCCAATTATAACACCAAATAACATAAAGAATTTTCTTTAAAATTTTAGAATTTATGATATACTATAAGCATAAAATAGAACAAATGTTCTGTCAGGAGTAATTATTTATGGAAACTATAGTATTGCATATAGATGTAAATTCTGCTTTTTTAAGCTGGACTGCAGCATATGAACGGCAACAAGGTATTGATAGAGATATAAGAGAATTAGTTGCTGTCATAGGTGGCAATGAGCAAAATAGACATGGAATTGTTCTAGCGAAGTCTGGTCCTGCAAAGAAATTCAATATACAAACAGGAATGTCCTTAATGGAAGCTAGAAAATTATATCCAAAGCTATTAGTTGTTCCTCCTAATTATTTTGTCTATGTAAGAGCTAGCAAGGCTTTAAAAGATTTCCTTTATACCTACACACCAGATGTTGATGTTTTTAGTATTGATGAATGCTTTTTACGCTTTACAGATAAAAGCAGAGAACAAGCAATTGCATTGGCATATGAAATAAAGGAAGCTGTAAAAGAAAATTTTGGTTACACTGTTAATGTTGGAATATCTACAAATAAGCTCTTAGCTAAAATGGCTGGTGATTTTGAAAAGCCAGATAAATGTCACACCTGCTTTCCTGAAGAAGTAAGAAAAAAGATGTGGCCTTTGGATGTTGGCGATCTATTTATGGTTGGTCGTAGGACAAAGCCTAAATTAAATAATTGGGGAATATATACTATAGGAGACCTAGCAAATGTTGACTATAAATTTATATCTGATAAATTAGGTGCATATGGACGCATGATTCATGCATATGCTAATGGAATAGATGTATCTACATTTAAAGCATCTCCTCCCGTTAAAAGTGTTGGAAACAGTTCAACCATAAAATTTGATGTAACTGATACAGATACTGCACATGCTATTATTCTTAGCTTAGTTGAGCTTACTGCATGGAGATTAAGAGAAACAAATATGAGCTGTAAAGTAGTTAGTGTAAGCATGAAGGATAAGGATTTTGGATATATAACAAGGCAAAGAAAGCTATCCTATTATACTGATTGCACAATAGATATTTATAGAAACATCTGTACTCTATTTGATGAGCATTGGAACAAAAGACCAATTCGTCAGCTTGGAGTTTCTGTTTCATGTCTAGAATTTGTTAGATACCAACAGTTGAGTTTATTTAAGGATAGAAATATACAAAACAACGAAAAGCTAGATAAAATTATAGATGGAATACGTGAAAGATATGGAGACACAGCAATAATTAGAGGAGTATTTGCAAATACTGATTTAGACCCTGTGCTTGGGGGTTATCCAGATGATGAATATCAAGGCATGAGTAGTATATTATAAGAGGTAAGATTATGAGGATTTTAAATGAACCAATTAAAGTGATGGCAACCTTTTATCCAGACGGAAAGGTTGAGCCTATCAAATTCCGTCTTGATGATAATGTTGTTTATGTTCAAAAAGTAGTTAAAACATATGAGGAAAAAACAGTTGGAAATAAAAGACTCGTATTTGTCTGTCAACACAATAATTCAGATTTATACGAATTAAAATATGAACTAGATAGCAAGGTTTGGTATCTATTTAAGAAATAAAGTATAAAACAATACACTAATCACATACTAATAAAAACTTTATTTGAGGTGATATTATGGCAGTTGCTCATAAAAGTGCTATTAGTGTTGGTTTGTTGTATATACCTGTTGGATTATATAAAACAACAAGAGATATAGGTATTAGCTTTAATCAATTATGTAAAACTAAAAACAATTCATATGAGAGAATAAAATATAAAAAATATTGTCCTTCTTGCAATAAAGAGGTTAGCAACGATGATATAATAAAGGGCTATGAATTTGAAAAGGATAAGTATGTAACTATAACTAATGAAGAATTAGAAAAAATAAAAAGCAAAAAGGATAAAACAATCCATATAGAACACTTTGCTAAGATGTCAGATATAGACAATATATATTTCCAAAAGAACTATTATTTGATACCAGAGCTAGGAGCAGAAAAGGCATATGAAATTCTAAGGCAAGCATTATTATCTAAAAAAGAGGTAGCAATAGCAAAAACAGTTTTAGGAACTAATGAGGAATTGTTAGTATTGTATCCAACCAAGGAGTGTATCATAGCAAAGATCTTATATTATCAAGAAGAAATTCAAGAATTACCTAAATCGATTCCAAAGGTTGAAATTACAAAGCAAGAGCTTGAAATGGCTAAAAATTTGATTGATTCTATGACACAAACATTTGATATTTCATTATATCATGATGAGTATCAAGAAAAATTAAGAGATGCTATAACAGCTAAAATCAATGGTAATGAAATTGTAGCAACTGATACCGGAGCTCCAAGCAATATTATAAATATAATGGATGCATTGCAAAAAACTGTAGAATTGGCTAAAAGCAATAAGTTGGGTGCGTAATGGATATTTTCGATATTAAAAATATAAAACCAATGCTTATTAGTGAACAACAGCATCCCTTTAATGATAAAAATTATATTTATGAGCTTAAGCTTGATGGTATTAGATGTATTGCTTATTTAGATAAGGATTTTGTTGATTTAAGAAATAAAAGAGATGATAAATTGCTACCAAGATTTCCTGAGCTAAAAAATATTTATAAATATGTTAGTGAAAAATGCATCCTAGATGGTGAATTAATAGTAACAAACAAAGAGTGAAAGCCAGAAATATATGAAATGCAACGAAGAACACAGATGACAAATAATTATAAAATAAGAATATCAAGAA
>JBPOHM010000155.1:0-6125 GCA_052035585.1 Bacillota bacterium | reverse complement strand
CATTTATAAATGAATGCATCATATTTGGAACTACCGAAGATATGATAATACTCTCTACTTTTTTGTAATTTATATTGCTAAATTGAAGCAGACTAAGTATCTCCATCCCATATCCATCTGATGTTCTCTCATGCTTTGTCAGCATCCTCCAGCTTCCTAACAGATCATCACCATTATAAACTCCTAAAACTATGTTTGTATTTCCAATGTCTACAACTAAGACCATTGCTACCTCCTAATGTTTGTCAGCTTAATTTATCTTTTGAAATTTTAAAAGCTTTAAATTTATTAATATACAGAGTGCCCCATTAAAGCTGGAACACTCTGTATATTGATTTTACTTATCTTTATTAACCTTATCATATATATGTACTACCGGTGCTGTAAGTATAGCTGCTGTTAATGCCTCTAATACTCCATTAACGCCTGCTATCGCAACTATAAATGTTATTATAGAGTTTTGCAGTCCGTAATTATCCATAATCTTTGCTCTATAAACAAAATATAAAGCTAATACAACCAAAATAGTATTTGTTATAGCACCTACCGCACCTGCAATAACGGCAGACACATTTTCCGCACCTTTAAACTTAAATATTTTTTTAATTCCCTTGTATACAAAATAAGGTGTTATACCAATAAAAATTCTTGGTAATATTGATACTAAAGGATTTTGGAAAAAATAATCAAAAGCACTAAGTGGTGCAACATATGCTCTTACGAGCGTTGATAATCCAGCTAAAAATCCCATAACTGCTCCAAGCTTTGGTCCATAAACTATACTTGTTACTATAGTCGGTATAAACATTAGAAAGGCTAATGTTGCAGTTGGTCCTGGAATTGCTGTAATCATTACAAAAACAATTGTCAAAGATAGCATAACTCCTAAAAAAGTGAGTTTGCGTGTTTTGTTACTAGTATTCATTTAAATCCTCCTGTTATCGTTCTGCATAATTTTATTGTTAAATTACAATATTTTTAACAATAAACAGATACAATACATATATGTCCAAAAGAAAGTTTTCTCTTTTAACATATTTTCATCTTAATTATAGCAAAATTTTCAAAAATTAAAAGAAAAATTTTTAATAAAAATTTCTATTATAAAAAGAGTGAACAAAGCTTTCTCCGTTCACTCTTTATAAAAATACTTATATTAACTCTTACAATATTCACATTCCATGCAGAACCTTATTCTATCAACAAAAAGCTTATTGATAATATCTATAGTATTTTTACTTATCTCATCCATTTTATCATAGTTTTTTGTTAAATGAATTATTATTTTTTTAGGTGAAATTGTTATTATTGAGTTTATAATACTTTCATCATATACAATCTCAGAAGGTTCTAGCTCCTCAGAAAACTCAACATTTGATATCAAACTAATCTTTTCCATATTCTCATTATAAATTTGTAATTTACTATCATTAAACATAATATTTATATTTTCATTAGTTTCAGCTTCATCATCTGAGAAATACTTAAGCATACCTATAAAATCTGAATATTCTTTTTTTATAAGATAGTTATCTATGCATCTTTCAACTATTTGCTGTACATAGTCTTTTATAAATTTCAACCTAAATTTAACAAATCCATTTATATTTATTATATTAAAGCTTTCTAGATACTCTTTAATCTTAGCTTTTAAAATCAAATTAATTTTGATATCACTATTTAGTTCATCCTCAATTATTCGTTTTATTGATGTGCCCTCAGCATCTTCAAAATAAAAATAACTTTTTTCAAAATAATTAAAAGCTTCTTCCATCATATAAAATTTAATAACATTATTTAATTTGGAAATAATCTCATCTCTACATTCGTCTATATCGGTTAAATCGTCTATATTGTAAATGATCTTATCATAATTATCATTTTGTGTATATATCGTCACATTAATTGATTTATTCTTCAAATTTGTCAAAGTGCTTATTATATTATAATAATTAACGTCATTTTTCTTATCTATTTCTAATGATAAAAGCTCCAAGCTACCACTCCTCCAAGTATTTGTTTATAGTGTCAAAATCAAATTATATGCTAAATACCATGCTTTATAATTAAAACTAACACTTTTTGCTTTTATCATTTGCAAATTCTACACCGTCTCGCTTTGCGAGAGCTACATTTATATTACTATTATTGTACCGTAGTCAGTTAAAACGCCATCTGAACCTACAACTATCTCTAAGTCTGCATTTTTTATTGAGCTATATAGTTCATTTCTACTATCTTCATCAGCAATATTACCAGTCAAGAAGAAAGTCTTTTCATTTAACATTCCCATACAGCCACCAGCAAAGCCATATTCATAACCCTTTAAATATACATTTTGGGGACTAAAATACAGACATTCAAGACCTAAATTTCTAATAGTATTATAAATCGTGAAATCAGAAGTGATTGCTCTATCATTGTCAATGCACGCAGTTGAGCACTTTGCATATCCTTGATTAACATGAACAAAGCTTATATCTGATTTTTGCAAATAATATTTTAAAACCTCATCCGTATATTTTATATTGTGTATAGCATAGTTCCTCATTCTTGCTACATTATATGCAATATCATTGGGATAGTTTCTACTTAAAGTTTTTCCACCTTTAATTAGTTTTATTCCACTATTTTCAAATATACAAGCATAATAATCAAAAACATTTGGTGCAACGACAATAGTTTTATTATCTATAGGATGTAACACCATATCTGGATGTCCACAAACTGGTTCTAAAATATCATCACATTTTATTGTTTTTATAGGAGTGATATTAAATTTTCTTATAGTTTCAAATATTTTTTCGTCTGCTCTAAAGTCAACAATAGCAAACTTGGGCTTCCAAGTAATTATAAAAGGATTCATACAGGTCTAAATTTTTTGAATATTGATACCAATATTACAAAAACTCCACTAAATATTAGACTAAAATAATAGCTTATACCTCTCCATAATAAAACAGCGGCACCAATTATATTTTTAGAAAATACATTGCTAAGAAGCATGATGAAGCCCATTTCACTTGCTCCTATTGTTCCTGGGATTGGTATAAAGCAAACAGACATATATACAAAGGACTGAAGACAAATAATTTCAAATATTCCTTTTCCACTTAAATTAAATGATTTATAAATAAAATATGTTATGCTAAAAAATAATGTAAGTTGTATAAATGTTAATACAAATAATTTAATAGTTAATATTTTATTATTTTTCATCTTTTTAATAGTATCTTCATAATTCCCAATAAATACACCAAATTTATCTTTGAGCTTATCTATATTCTTAATAATTTTTATTTTTGCTAAGCAATCTAATAAAAAGCAAATAATGTTTTTAATAATTTTTGGTTTAATAGAAATTAACCATATGCTCAGAATCATTAAAATATTAACTGCTAGTCCAATTAAAACGAGTAAAGAAGCTCCATTTGAAAATCCTATTAGTGTTTTTAACTTATAGATGGCTAAAGCTAATGAATAAATCGTAACTCCGATTTGAAATAATAAAAATTTTTCCACAAGAATAGCCGCTCCTTCACTAAGAGGTACCTCTCCATCCTTCATAACATAAAGCTGAACAGGTTGTCCACCAGAAGCACCAGGAGTTATATTGCTATAATACTGACCTATTAGTGTAGTTTTAAGTGCTAACCAAAATGTTGCAATATCCATCCTTTTATCTGTAAATTTTAAAATTAATTTAAATATCATATACGCTTCTAAAAGCCAAAACATGAATAAGCATCCTATTGCTGCTATAATATAACGTAATTTTATATGCTTTAAAATATCATATATTGATGAGATATCATTACTTTTCATCAATATATATATTAATATTAAACTTGAAAAGGCTATAAAGCAAAAATTAAATATTCTTTTTCTATTGTTCTTATTCATTTACATTTCTCTTTTCTTCAACCTAGTTTACATTTTCAAAAATACAATCTATTAACTTTTTAGGATTAATATCTTTTCTAATTCTTTGCATATTTTTACAAAACTCCATACTCTTGTTTGGATTTTGCATATAATCATCAATTACCTTCAATATATCTTCTGGTTTATTTATAATCATACCTAGATTATTATTCTTTATAAAGTCAACATTACCTTTTTCTTGACCAATACCACTGTCCTTAACCAATAATGGAAGCTCTTTATTAATGGCCTCAAATACTGTAATTCCTCCTGGTTTAGTTAATAAAAATATCGATTTATCCATCAACTCATCAATATTATTTACAAAACCAAGAACTTCAATATTTTTATACTGTATCAATGATAATTTATCATATAGCTCTTTATTTCTTCCTGTTACTATTACAGTTTTTAAGCTACTAAATTTATCTATTTGCTCAAGTAGTTCATCAGATAAATCTTCATCAGTCATACCTGTAGCTATAATTAAAAAGGTGTCCTTTTCTTTATATTGACTTGCTTTTAAAAATCTATCCTTTACAGGAATTCCAGTCACTATTATTATATTTTCATCTATGCCTTTTTCAATAAGCTTATTTTTAACCTCTATAGATGGTACCATATATAAATCTGTACCATTATATAGCCATTCCCAGCTATCTGTTATATCTGTAATAACTGTAATCATTTTTGTATTTAGCTTACACATTTTTTTTATCATTGATACTGCACATGAGCATAATGGAAAAGTACTAATTATCAATTTAGGAGAAATATATTCTATAAACTTATATAACTTCTTATAATAAGCAGCACATAAAAGCATATCAAATAAATTATTTTTATTAGTTTTTTTAAAATCATAAATAGTATTATAGATTAATGGATAACGTTCTGTTAAATTATAATAAATTTTACACCCCACATTATTTAAAACAGGATTAAATATGTCTAAAATATCAACTATTTCGACATTACAATTCTTATTATTTAATTCTATCTGCTCTTTTATAGCATTAGATACACTTTTGTGACCCATGCCAAATGATGCTGTTAAAATTAATATATTTTGCATTTTCATGCTTATACATACCCCCGTGTATATCCTTTCATTCATATTAAAAATTTACATATATCGATAATGCATTGTTAAATCATAAACTAAATTAATTAAGAATATATTACACAATTCTTAAAATTTTATTAATTTTTAATTCTAAAATAAATTAAAAATCTGTACTATGCATTGTAATACACTGTACAGATTTTGTCAATATAATCCTATTAATCTTTTTTGATATTTTTCAACAAATTCTCTAGTTGCTCTTCATTGTATTTATACTTTTTATTGCAGAAGGTACATGTAATTTCAGCTTCTTTATCTTCACTAATTATTCTTTTAATCTCCTCTTCACCAAGTGAAATTAAAACTCCATCTATTCTTTCATTTGAGCAATCACATTTAAATTGTACTGGTATTTTCTCTGTTATATTTACTTCAAATCCATTAAAAATATCTGTAACAATTTCTTCAATTTCCTTTTCTGTATCAAAATATTCAGATACTGACTTCATATTAGCAAACAAATCCTCTAATTTCTTGATACTATCATCTGATATATCAGGAAGTGGTTGAACAATCAACCCTCCAGCTGATTTTATACTTGTATCAGGATTCACAAGTACGCCTGCTGCAATAGCTGATGATGTTTGCTCTGATAAAAAGTAATATAATGCTAAATCCTCTGCAATTTCACCAGTTACTATATCAGATGTTCCTACATATGGCTCTCTCAAGCCTATATCCTTTATAACAGTTATTTGACCGTTTATTCCAACTAAACTACCTACATCTAATTTACCATTTGCTTTTCTTTCTACATCTGCAGTAGGATTATCAGCATAGCCTTTTATATTACCCTTGTTATCAGCAGTAATTAAAATAGTACCTATTGGTCCACCACCATTTATCTTGATTGTTAATTTATCCTTGTCATTTTTCATCATATAGCCCATCATTAGGCCAATAGTCAAGGTTCTGCCAAGTGCAGCAGAAGCAGTTGGTGATGTATTGTGATTTTTTCTTGCCTCTTCAACAACATTTGTTGATTTTACAACAAAAATTCTAAAGGTTTTATCCTTATCAATTCCTCTAATCATGTAATCCATTAATCGTTTTTCCTCTCAATCTATAACTAAAT
>JBPOHM010000178.1:0-4493 GCA_052035585.1 Bacillota bacterium | reverse complement strand
ATTTTCTTATGAAAAGTAAAAAAATTACTTTAGTTTTTATACTATGTATTATAACATTATTTATATCATCTTGTGAACAAAAATCTTCTAATAAAAATATAGAAGAATGGGTAAATCCTTCAGTTGCTATAAATATTGATGGTATGAATCTTTATTGGCAACAGGATAATCTTCAAGTTCTCAATGATAATCAAGCAAAGCTTTCACTATATACTAACGCAGAAATGCTTGGTAACAATGAATTTGCATTTGATGATAGAAATGAGTGGCTACTAGTGCTGGAAACTTCATTAGGAAATTATGAGCTTTTCCCACGTAATTATATACAGCTAGGGGGTATTGATTGTTCTACATATTATACTTGGAATGAAAATACTAAGCAATATGATACATTAAATATAATTGTTACAATAAGACAAAGCGCTAGTTATAGAATTGACAAGTATGTCTTTGATAGTGATAAGAAAGCATTTAAGTTAATAACATTATTAAATGAAGAAAATATAAATTAATTTTTAAATATAACAAATAATGGAGGATTAAAAATGGATAATTTTATTTATCATATTCCAACCGATATATATTTCGGTAAAGGTCAAATAAACCATCTTGGCAAGAAAATTTCTGAAATTGCAAAGAAGGTTCTTCTTGTTTATGGTGGAGGTAGTATAAAAAAGATTGGATTATATGATGAGGTAATTCAGCAGCTTAAACAAGCTGATGTAGAGGTGTATGAGCTTGCTGGAGTAGAACCAAACCCACGTATTCAAACTGTTAGAAAGGGTGTTGATATTTGCAAAAAGGAAGGAATCGAAGCTGTTTTAGCAGTTGGTGGTGGTAGTACAATAGACTGTGCAAAGGTAATAGCAGCAGGAACTTGCTATGATGGAGATGCATGGGACCTTGTGCTTGATAGTGATAAGATAACAAAAACTCTTCCAATAGTATCAGTGCTTACACTTGCAGCAACAGGCTCTGAAATGGATGGCTTTGCAGTAATTTCTGATATGGAAAAAAATGAAAAGTGGGGAACTGGTAATGATATAACAAAGCCTGTATTCTCAATCATGGACCCGCAATACACATATAGTGTTTCAAAATATCAAACAGCAGCTGGTTCGTCTGACATAATGAGTCATACCTTTGAAAATTATTTTAACAATACAAAGGGAGCTTATTTACAGGCTCGTCTTGCAGAGGGTATCTTAAAAACTGTTATAAAATACACTCCTATTGCACTCGAGCAACCAGATAACTATGAAGCCCGTGCAAATTTAATGTGGGCATCTAGCTTAGCAATCAATGGTTTGATTAGCTATGGTGAAAGCACAGCATGGACAGTGCATCCAATGGAGCATGAACTAAGTGCATATTATGATATCACTCATGGTGCTGGTCTTGCACTTTTAACACCATATTGGATGGAATATATCTTAAGTGAGAAAACAGTTGATAAGTTTGTTGAATATGGTGTAAATGTATGGGGAATTGATTCATCAAAAGAAGCTGTGGAAATAGCAAAGGAAGCAATTGCTAAAACACGTGAATTCTTCATTTCAATAGGTATGCCAAGTCGTTTATCAGAAATAAATATTGATGAAACTCACTTTGACATTATGTCTGAGAAGGCAGCTAAAGGTGGACTCAAATATGGATTTGTATCACTCACTAAAGAGGATGTAAAAAATATATTCAAAATGGCTTTATAAAAGTACGGGAGAATAGTTAAGCTATTCTCTTTTTGATTTAATAAAAGTATAATATGACTCATCAATGTCATATTTAAGTTGTCATAAAAGTAAAATTTTGGTATAATTGCTTCAAAAGGAGCAGCTTATTTGGCTGTATGGTGATTTAATATGCATGTGAACAGATTGTTTGAGATTGTATATATATTACTTAATAAAAAATCTATAACAGCTAAGGAATTGGCAGAGCATTTTGGAGTATCTCAACGTACTATTTATAGGGATATAGATGTGCTTTCTCTTGCTGGAATTCCAGTCTATACTGAAAAGGGAAAGGGTGGAGGTATTAGCCTACTTCCTGACTTTGTGTTGAATAAATCTATATTAAATGAAGCTGAGCAAAATGAAATATTGTCTGCTTTACAAGGCTTGTCAGTAGTGAAAACAGCAGATACAGATGGTGTTCTTAAAAAGCTTTCTACCTTGTTTAACAAGAATACAAAAAATTGGATAGAGGTTGATTTTAGTGGATGGAGCTATCAAGATGCCGATAAATTTAATGAATTTAAAACTGCTATTTTAGAACAACGCATAGTTGAGTTTGATTATTATAATAGCTATAATGAAAAAACTCATCGACATATAGAGCCAATACAGTTATATTTTAAATCTCATTCATGGTATGTAAAGGCATTTTGCTTGAATAAGCAGGATGAGAGATTGTTTAAATTAACAAGGATGAAGAATATAAGGCTTACAAATGAACACTTTGAGAAGCGAGATTTACTTAATGATGTTAATAGAGCTTCAAGTAAAAATGAGAAGCAAGATATAATTTTGAGATTAAAGATAGCACCTGAAATGACCTATAGGATTATGGATGAGTTTGACGATGATGATATAGAACAACAAGCAGATGGTAGCTTTATAGTAACAGTTGCATGGCAAGAGGATGATTGGGTGTATGGAAGAGTTCTATCTTATGGTAATTATGCTGAGGTTTTAGAGCCAGAGCATGTTAGAGAGGTTATCAAAAATAAATTATTAGAAACAGCAAAAAAATATTTATAATATGACATGCTATCGTCAAATTTAATTATATATAATGTTCGTATATAAATTTTAAGTAGGGGAGTAATATTTGCATTGTTTTCTGGAGATCCAAGCTTATATCATGAAATGCTGACTGGTAAAAAAATAATTTCATCTAATCCAGGCACAGGCTATACCTGTGGTGGAAATGTTGAAATTGTATGTGATGATATGTTACTAGTCATAAATACACCTATAAAATATCATCCTGTTGGCAAAAAACTACCAGCTAAGCATCAGCTATTAATTGAGTTTGTAGATGGCTCTCACATGAGCTGTACAGTTCAAATGTGGGGTGCAATGCTTTGCTACCCTTTAAATGAGGATAGCTTAACTGATAATAATATTAGTAAGAAATGCCCTGATCCATTAACAGAGGCATTTGATAAGGAATACTTTGATAAATTATGGGATAATACAAAGCAAACATTAAGTGTAAAGGCATTTCTTGCAACTGAGCAAAGGATACCCAGCATGTGGTAATGATATAGTACGTGAAGCTTATTTGGGTGGAAACATATATTACTGTCCAGCCTGTCAACCAATTAAAGGATAGGTTTATTTATCCATCCAAAGCTTAAATAAGGAATCAAGCTCATCCTTTGTAGGGAGTATTTTTTCAACATAATCAGATTGCATAATCAAGTCATCATACTGAGATAGGTTTACATGATTTGCATTTTCAGCATAATCAATATACTCTTTATTAGGATTAATATATTGATTTCTAATTTTAATATATTCATTTCCACTTATTTGTCGTTCTGTACCATTATCATAAGCTTTAGCTATTATTAAATCTTCATTTGATAATATTGCATCTTCATTTTCTGTATTTGCTTTTTCAGCCTTTTCTTCAAAGTCTTCAGCATCATAATTTAACTCTACACTAAGGATATCATTAACAGTAGGGATACCATCCTTACTAATAATTTCTTTTAAGTATCCATAAAGCATTCTTTCATTACCCATAAAGGCAATTATTTCTTTATATATAAATAAACGATTACTTTCATTGTCTAAATACATACGTGCATCTGCATTGTATGTAATAATATGCTTAACCTCATTGCCAATATATGAATAAAAATTAATAAATGCACCTAAGCTTCCACCAGAGTCGTGTAGAACAGCTAACTCAGGTTGATTATCAAAATTTAAATCACTAAGCCAAATCTCACTTGCCATAAATCCATTATCACTATTTATTCCAGAACTTAAAAAGTCTCTAAAGGCTTTTTCCCAAGCGTTAATGTCGTTATTTTGCTCAGTAATATTTTGTGAATTAGTAGGAGCTTTAATACAGGATGTCATTAGAATAATTGATAGCATTAAAATAATTAAAACAAATTTTCTCATAACATATACCCCAATTAAAATATTTTAGTAGATGATAGTTATTATCATATTATTAGGATTATTTTAACATAATGCATGTTGTTTGTATACTAGTTTTTATATAATAATGTAGCCAAAATATTTACCATGAATAACATAATAACACATAGTTTAAAAAGGAGTGGTTTTATGGATTTTTTCCGTTTTAGATTCTGTAGAAAATGTCGTAAATGTACATTTCACATTTGTTGCCCTAAATGTAGTGGTTGGTTTTGTACCATTTGTTACTCTGTTTGCCCTAAATAATGTTTAGCTTTTAAGACAGGTGGGAAATCCACCTGTTACATAAATTGATTTAAATTCTTTTAAAAATAC
>JBPOHM010000283.1:0-18066 GCA_052035585.1 Bacillota bacterium | reverse complement strand
GTTCTTATATCTCCAATTAAATATAATGAGCCAACACAAGCTATTACTTCATCTTCCTTTGCATTTTTTATAATAGGTAATATATCCTCATAATTATTTAAGGCCTTAGCTTCTACAGATGTATTTTTGTCATTAATAAGCTTTGCTAGGTCAGTAGAGCTTATCGCTCTTGGATTGTTTGGAGTTAAGGTATAGATTTCCTTTGAAATGTCAGTAAGATAATCTATAAGCATCTCAGGATGTTTATCCTTTAACATTCCATAGAACAATATAATCTTTTTATCTCTAAAATACTTTTTAACGGCCTTTGAAAAGTATTCAATTCCATTGATGTTGTGACCACCATCTAAAATTATCACGGGGTTTTTATGAATTACTTCAAAACGACCTGCAAATTTACAGCTTAATAGACCTTTATATATACTATCTTCAGTTATATTAAAGCCTTTATCCTTTAGAATTTCTAAAACCTTTAATACTGTCAAGCAGTTATATATTTGATGCTCTCCTAATAGATTAATTTTGAAATCATTTAAGTTAAATACAGACTTATCTAAATATCTTAATATTTGTCCATCAATATCTGCACTAACTAAAGAAATATTGTCCTTGTTAGTTAAATGAAGCTTAGAATTTTTTAAAGCAGCTTGCTCACTAATTACATCAACTATATTTTTTTCTTGTGGATAAACTACAACATCACTGTTTTCCTTGATTATCCCGGCTTTTTCAAATGCAATTTTTTCAAGAGTGTCACCTAAGTATTCTGTATGGTCATAGCTAATCGATGTAATAACTGAAATGAGTGAGTTCTTAACAGCGTTTGTTGCATCAAATCTTCCACCGAGGCCTACCTCTAAAACCAAGAAATCAATGTTTTGTTCTTCAAAATACTTAAAGCCTATTGCAGTCACTATTTCAAATTCTGTTGGATGGTTATAGCCTTCTTTAACCATTATTTCAACTTTTTCTTTAACTAGAGCTGTTATTCTTCCAAGAGAATCCTTATCTATATGTTTTTTATTAATTTGTATTCTCTCAGTAAATTCTTGAAGGTATGGACTTATGAATAAACCAACCTTGTAATTACTTGCCATAAGTACATCATGAATCATATTGCTTGTTGAGCCCTTGCCATTAGTTCCTGCAATATGAATTATTTTATATTTATTCTGTGGATTACCTAATAGCTCTGTTAGCTTTTTTATATTTTCAAGTCCAAGCTTTGATCCGAACTTATAGGTATCACTTATATATTGTAACGCTTCTTCGTAATTCATATTTCCTCCGTTGTATTTTGCATCTATTTTTAACCATGTTATTAATATTATCTATTTCATTACTATACTATAATAGACTATAAATGATTTATTTGCAAATATTTTTTATTTAAAATATAACGTTGATTTTTGAGTGCTTATAACACATTATAAAATTATTAATTAAAATACTTCTTGCAAAGCAAATTATTCTATGATATACTTTAAACGAATTTAATAGTTTTAGGTGTTGATGTACATTGAATAATGTAATAGACATAACAGGGAAAATGGTAAAAGCCATTGCAGCCCCCGCTACTGTGAGTGAGTACGAGTTTTACATAACCACTATTTAAAATGTAATTTTGAATATAATTCATTTTGAATGGGAAGGGTAAAATGAGGTTGATACACGAGCCAGGAGACCTACCTAAAACAAGTACTAGCTTTCGGTGGGAAAGTGATAATTACTGTATTTGCGTATATTTATCCTAACCGAAAGGTTAGGATTTTTTTTAATCAATAAGGAGGAAAATTAAATGTTAAAGTCAAAAAAAGTATTAAGCCTATTGCTTGTTGTGTTAATAGTATTTTCATTTGCTGCTTGCAATAAAAACAAACCAAATACTCCAGTATCTGGTGAAGATGATGTAAAAAATAATGATGAAGTAAAAAGTCCTGAGAGTGGTGAAAAAACTGCATATCCTTTTAAATTTACTGATGACTCAGGTAAGGAAATAGCCTTAAATAAGGCTCCGGAAAAAATCGCTTCCGGCTCACCAGCTGTAACTGAAATGATATTTGCTCTTAAAGGTGAAGATAGTTTAGTTGCTGTTACTGATTATTGTAATTATCCAGAGGAAGCAACTAAAAAGGAAAAGGCTGGTGACTATAATGGTCCAAATATTGAAAAATTAATATCATTAGGTACGGATTTATATATTACTGACCATATTTCAGATGATGTTAGAGCTCAATTAGAGGCTGCTAGTGTAATAGTAGTTGTTTTAGCTACTAAGGATTACAGAGATGTTTTTAATAAAATTGAATTAGTTGGAAAAATGATTGATAAGAACATTGAAGCAGCAGATACACTTGCTAAAATGAAATCAAGAGAAGAATCCTTGTTAGCATCTGTTAAGGATTTACAAAGTAAAAGAGTTTTCTATGAAATTTGGCATGATCCACTTATGACTGCAGGTCAAGGAAGCTTTATTGATGAGATGATTAAGATGCTAGGCTGTGAAAACATAGCTGGAGATGCTATATCTCCAGATGCTGAATTTAGTGTTGAAACGTTAATTGAAAGAAACCCTCAATTCTATTTAACTTCAGATGATGGAATGAAAACAGTTGAGGATATAAAGGCAAGAACAGGATATGATCAGTTAGATGCTGTAAAAAATGAAAGAATTTACTTTTTAAGCCCAGACGTTACATCAATACCAGGACCAAGAATAGTTGAAGGTCTTGAGGTCCTAGCTGAAGCTATATACTCAGAGGTATTTTACGGTAAATAAGCTATTTGTTTTACTCCCTATTCCAAATAGCTTATAAAGTAAACAGCAGATTTGTTCGTCTGCTGTTTACTATATATTCAATTAAGTAAAAATACATAAATATTTTTTACTTAATTACTTGTTAATAAATAAAAAAGAAAGGTCAAAAATATGAAGAAAAATATTAGTACGATTTTAATTGCTTCAGTAATAGTTTTAATACTTGCTATGATTGTATCATCTTGTATAGGAACAGCAAATATAAAAATAAGTGAAGCATTTAAGATTTTAATTAATAAGATTTTTAAAATTAATATTAATACTACTGAAATAGCTGAATCTACTATAGCTATTATTTGGAAGATAAGGTTCCCAAGAATATTAGTTGCTTTATTAGTTGGTGGAACTCTTTCAGTTGCTGGTGCTACATATCAGGGCTTATTAAAAAATCCTATGGCAGACCCTTATGTAATAGGAGTATCTTCAGGAGCAGCCTTTGGTGCAGCAATAGGAATATCCTCCAAAATTTTATTTAATTTTTTTGGACTTTCTTTTGTATCTATTATGGCATTTATATGCTCTGTACTTGTTATATTGGTAGTATATAACATATCTAAAATTGGTAATAAGGTTCCTATAACCACATTATTGTTAAGTGGTATAGCTATAGGTAATTTTCTAACAGCCTTCACATCTCTAATAATGATATTTGCGGGTGATGGGATGAGTAAAATTTTCTTTTGGACTCTAGGCTCTTTGTCAGGTAAGGGCTGGGAGCAATTAAATTCAGTTATTATTTACATAATTATTGGAATAGTAATAATATATTTCTATGCAAAGGACTTAAATATCATACTTTTAGGGGAAGATACAGCTAGCAATCTTGGTGTTAATGTTGAAAGAGTTAAAAAGATACTTTTAATTGCAAGTACTATTATTACAGCAACAGTTGTATCTATATCAGGTATAATTGGATTTATAGGACTTATCATTCCTCATATAGCTAGAATGGTAGTTGGGCCAGACAACAAGGTCTTAATTCCTACATCCTTTGTCTTTGGTGCGATACTTCTAATAATTTGTGATACTATAGCTAGAACTATTTTACCTCAAGAAATACCAGTAGGACTTATAACATCATTACTTGGCGGACCGTTTTTTATATACTTATTAAGAAATAAGAAACGTGAAATTAACTAATAAGAAGGATGTGAAAGCTATGCCAATAAATGAAAATATTATAGAAATAAAGGATATCACTGTTAAATATGGTGATTATGAGGTTTTAAAAGATATTAGCTTCAATATAAAAAATGGTGAGTTTACAAGTATAATAGGTCCAAATGGTGCAGGAAAATCAACAGTTTTAAAGGCTATAATGAAAAACATTGATTTAAGCTCTGGTGACATTATTATAAAAGGTAAAAGCATTAAAAAAATGAGTCATAAGGAAAAGGCTTGTATTATAGGATTTGTACCTCAGGAGTTTAATGTTTCTTTTGATTTCACAGTGTATGAGATAGTTGCAATGGGTAGGAATCCTTACTCATCAAGATTTAAAAAATCAGAATATGATGATAAAGGTATAATTGAAGAGGCTTTGAAAAAGACAAATACATATGAGTTTAAGGATAAATATTTTAATAGTCTTAGTGGTGGGGAGAAGCAAAGAGTAATAATTGCAAGAGCCTTGGCACAGCAGCCAGAGATACTTATATTGGATGAGGCAACTTCAAGCTTAGATATTCATCATCAGCTTGATATACTTGAGCTAATACATACCTTAAATCGTGAGGATGGCTTAAGTGTTGTTACTATAATGCATGACCTTAATTTAGCATCAAGATTTAGTGATAATATTATACTACTTAGTAAAAATGGTATTATAAGGCAAGGAAAACCTAGTGAGGTCATAGACGAAAATGTTTTAAAAAGTGTTTATGATATGGACATGGTCGTTAGAGAAAACAAGCTATTATCATATACAGAGATAATTCCATTAAGAATTAGAAAATCTAAGGAGGATAAGAACACTCATATTCACGTTATATGTGGTGGAGGAACTGGAGAATATATTTTACAAAAGCTATATTCTGAGAGATATGAAATAAGCTGTGGTGTTCTTAGTGAGGGTGATAGCGATCTAGACCTATGTAGAAGCTTAAATCTTAATTATGTTGCAGAAAAGCCATTTTCTAAATTTAGTGAGGAATGCATTGCTAAAAATAAAGAGCTAATCAATAAAAGTGACATAATTATATTGACTGATGTTGCAATAGGACATGGAAATTTAGCTAATATTAAACTGATTGAAAATATAAGAGATAAAAAAATTATTATTCTTCATAGTGTAAATAGAGATTTTGTAGATGGAGAATATGAAAGAATATTAGAAAAAATTAAAGAATATGATAATGTTAAATATGCTATGAATCTAAAGGAGCTATTTGGATTTTTAGCTGAGTAAATAATGTAATTAAAATGGTCAACCAAGTATAAATTCTACTAGGTTGACCATTTTTATTTATTATATTTTTAGCACTATTGAAAAGGTATCACATCTGTAATATAATGTATTTAAAATAAAAAACATATTTGTTAGGAGGCCATAAAATGACAATTTCAAAAGAGGAGCTTAAAAGACGAGCTTGTGAAGCAATTGATAAGAATAGGGATAAAATAATTGAGATTGGTGAATCAATACTAACTGAGCCTGAGCTTGGATATAAGGAATTTAAAACTGCAGATAAAATTAAAAGAGTATTTGATGAATTAGGCTATGAGTACAGAGATGGTATTGCAATTACTGGTGTCATAGCTCCATTAAAGGGTAAAAGCTCTAAGATGAGGGTTGCAGTTATGGGAGAGCTTGATTCTGTAGTTGCTCCAGGACACAGATATGCTGATCCAAAGACAGGTGCTGCACATTCATGTGGACATAATGCAATGATAGCTTCTCTTGCTGGAGTAGCTTATGCCTTGAAGGGAACTGGAATTATGGAGGAGCTAGATGGTGATATTGCTTTAATGGCTGTTCCTGCTGAAGAATATGTTGAAATTGAATATAGAAATAAGCTTCGTGAAGAAGGTAAAATACACTTCCTAGGTGGAAAGCAAGAATTTATAAGGTTAGGTGAGATGGACGACATAGATATTATGGTAATGCAGCATGCTTATAGTAATGACAATATGGAAAATGTGAAGGCTGTTGCACAAATAGATATGAATGGATTTGTTGGTAAGCTTATTCGTTATATAGGAAAGGAAGCTCATGCTGGTGCTGCACCACATTTAGGAATAAATGCTTTAAATGCAGCTACTCTTGGACTACAAGCTGTAGCTATGCTAAGAGAAACCTTCCAAGAAAAGGACCAAATAAGAGTGCATCCAATAATAACAAAGGGTGGAGAGCTTGTAAATGTTGTTCCTGCTGATGTACGTCTAGAGACCTTCATTAGAGGAAATAATTTAGAGGCTATAATGGATGCAAATGCTAAGGTAACAAGAGCGTTTAAGGCTGGTGGAGATGCTATAGGAGCACAGACTATAATTACAGACCTACCAGGATATCTACCTTTAGAAACCTGTGAAGAGCTTAGAGATATAGCATATAACAACTTAATAGAGCTATTACCTAAAGAATCTGTATTAAAAACAGCTCCTAGAATGACAGGCTCAACAGATGCAGGAGATTTAGCCCATTTAATTCCTTGTGTTCATACTTATTTTTTAGGTGCAAAGGGTGCTCTACACAGTGAAGACTTTGAGATTATAGATAAAGAATTATCATACATTACAACTGCAAAAACTCTTGTAATGACTGCTATTGATTTATTATATAACAATGCAGAGCTAGGACATAAGGTAAAGGAAAGCTTTAAACCTAAAATGACAAAAGAGGAATACTTAAAGGAATGGGGTAAAATTGACATTTAAGTAATTTAATTGTATAATTATAACAATATTTTAAATAAAATTATTTGTAGAGAGGGATTAATAGAATGCTTATAAAAATCGAATATAATAGTCTTCTTAGTTATGTGACCTACATTAATAAAATTCCAGTAATCCAAACATTATTATTAATAAACGATTCTGATAATAAGCTTGAAGGGGTAAAGCTTTCAATAAAATGGGGGAGCCAAATAGTTGAAGATTGGCAGCAAGATAATATCAATTTTGAGCCAAATCAATCAATAAAGATTAATTTTGAAAAGCAACCTCTCAAATTAAATGTTAAGGAATTTATGGCAAATACTGAAAGCTATCCAGAAGTATTTACAGTAATTTTAGAGCATAATGGTTCTGTTATCAATGAACAAAGCTATGATATTACAGTATTAGCATATAATCAATGGCTAGGAAGTAATTATCATCCAACATTAATTACATCCTTTATCACTCCAAATCATCCACAGGTTATAAGAATAATTAAAAATGCATCAGAGATACTTAAAAAGTGGGACACGGCATTTTCAGCCTATCAAACACAGGATAAAACCGATGTTCGCAAGCAAATAAAGGCAATTTATCTTGCTATACAAAATGAGCAAATTAATTATGTATCATCAGCTCCAAGCTTTGAAGAGTCAGGACAGAGGATTCGTTTAGCTGATGATATTATAGCTACTAAAATGGGTAACTGTATAGAATTAGCTATTTTGTTTGCTTCCTGCTTGGAATATGTTCGTTTAAATCCTATTATTGTATTTCTATATGGACATGCCTTTGTTGGATGCTGGCTAGAGGACCAAACCTTCCAAAATAGTGTTGATGATGATGTAGCATCTCTTTCAAAGAGACTTGCTATTGGTGTTCAAAGTATAGAATTAGTGGAATCAACCTTGCTTGCTAGCTCAACATTGGTGGCATATGAAGAGGCTGTTCAAAAGGCTTATGATGAAGTAGTTTATGGTAAAAAATTTGATTATTTACTTGATGTTGCAAAGGCAAGAGCACTTGGTATCAGACCATTGCCACAAAAAATTGAGCCGATATCAGATGAAATTCAAAATAATCCAATAAATATAGATGATGTTGAGTATTTAGCTCCTAAGAGTATTATAAATACAGAAGATATAGCTGTAACTACAAGCAGCAAAAGGTCTAAGATACAGGTATGGGAATCAAAGCTGTTAAATATGACATTGAAAAATAGTCTTTTAAACTTTAGACCAACAAGAAAAAGTATATCAATTTTAGAAGGAGATTTAAATCTTTTAGAAGATAATCTTTCATCTGGGCATGAGTTCTCGCTGGTTCCTTGTCCTAGTGAAATAGAATCAGAAAAGAGAGTGGAAAAAGAGTATTCATTTACAAGGAGCTTAAAGGATGAATATCGTGAGTATATGAATACTGAAATGAAAAGCAAGAGAATTGTTACATTACTTAATGAAGAAGACTTAGATTATGCTATTAAAAATCTTTACTACACTTCAAGAACAGATTTAGAGGAAAATGGTGCGAATACTCTATTTGTTGCTATGGGATTTTTAAAATGGTATGAGTCAGATGTTTCAAAGCTTGCAAGATATGCTCCTATTTTACTTTATCCAATAGAAATGATAAGAAAATCATCTGCTAGGGGTTATGTAATACGCTTTAGAGATGAAGAAATACAAGTTAATACAACCTTGCTTGAAAAGCTTCGTATGGAATTAAATATGGAGTTTCCAGGACTAAATCCATTGCCGATGGATGAAAACGGTGTTGATGTTAGAAAAATATTAAACACAATGAGAACTGCAATAATGGACAAAAGGGGCTGGGACATTATTGACGTAAGCTATATAGCTCTGTTTTCATTTAACCAGTTCGTAATGTGGAATGATATACATAGTAGAAATCAAGAGCTAATGGAAAATAAAATAGTAAGTAGCTTATTAGAAGGTAAACCTAGCCTTGATTTTCCTAGCATCCTTGATACTAAAGAGCTTGATAATTCAGAGATGTTCTCAAATAATGCAGTGTTGATGGATGCTGATTCATCACAATTAGCTGCTATTTATTCTGCAACAAATGGCTGTAGCTTTGTTTTACATGGTCCTCCAGGAACAGGTAAATCTCAGACTATTACAAATATTATTGCTTCTGCACTTTATAATGGAAAATCAGTTTTATTTGTAGCTGAAAAAATGGCAGCATTAAATGTTGTTCAGTCGAGGTTAGAAAAGATAGGAATAGGTGATTTTGCCTTAGAGCTACACTCAAATAAAACTAAAAAGACTGAGGTTTTGCAAAAGATAGATAGAATTTTAAGTAAAACTAGAAATGGATCTATTAAAGAAATTAATGAGAGAAAAGAAGAGCTACAAAGACTTCTTGATAAAATTAATGGAACTACAAAGGCCTTGCACAGTGTTAGAGAAAATGGATATAGCATCTATGATATGATTTCCTTATATGAGTCACAGGGTGAAAATGAGGTATATCCAGTTGCTGATTTAGCAAAGAGTGTAAATAAAAAGCTTGTTGAGCAAGCAACTGAAATGCTTGATAGATATGCTATTATGTATAACTCTGTCGCTCCTATTGCAAAAAATCCACTTAATTTTATTAAAATAAAGAGCTTTACTTTAAAGGATAGAGATTTATTTAAAGAAAATATTGAGAATTTAAAAGAATCACTTGATAAATTAAATAGCTTCATTTCTAAGCAAGGTATTACTTCAATACCTAGTGAAGCAAGCTTATTTACTATAATTACATTTGCAGAATTAATGCAAAAATCTATAAAGAGTAATGAATTAATCTGGAGCTATTTAGAAAAGTGGAATCAAGAGGATATTGACCTTACTATTAATGAAATAATAGCAAAAGGAATTGAAAAGCAACAGATTAAAGGAATGCTTGAAAAGGATTTTGACTTAGCAATATTAGAATTAGATGCAAAGACTAATTTGCTAGCTTTGAATGCTGCAAATCAAAGCTGGTTTTTACCTAAGTTTTTAGAACAAAACAAGATTTTAAAGGCAATTAGAATTTATGCTTTAAATCAAAAATCAATTGATAAAAGTAAGCTTAAAGATATTCTTGAAGCACTATGTAAATACAAGAGCTTAAATGAAGATATTAATCAATACATGAGTATTCATGGAGCTAAGCTTGGACAATTATGGCTTGGTGAAATGACTGATTGGAATAAGATGAAGGAAGCTGTAGATGCAACAAATAGCATAATTAGTAACCTTCGCAATATGTCTAAGCTATCTACTTGGTTTAATATCAATAGCTTCTTAGAAAGCCTTAAAAATGAAATGGCTTCATTTAAAGCTAAAAACAAGGATGAGTCAGCCAAATTATCTGAATATTGTAAGAATGTATTAGAAGCTAAGGAAGAGGTTGAAATATTTGCAAATGGAGAAATTTCTTCTATTAATACATCTTTAACTGATATGATAGATAAGGTTTCAAATGTATTAGCTACTTATTCAAATATTGATAAATGGGTTGCATATGTTAAGGCTAGAGAAGACCTAGAGGCAATGTCATTAAGCTTATTTATTAATAAAGTCGAGAATGATGAATTAATTATTGATAAACTAAAACCAATAGTTATAAAGTCACTTATGTATTATGGATTATTAGAGCTTCTTGAGGATGATACAATTCTAACTGAATTTAATAGTAGAAGCTTTGAATATTTGATTTCACAATATAAGCAAGAGCTTTCAATAGTAAGAGAAATGACACGATTAGAGCTTATAGAAAAGCTAGTGGAAAATGTACCTAAGCCACAAAGAGATATAAACGAAAATTCAGAATTAGGAATAATGATGAAGGCAATTAAGAGTAATGGACGTGGTTTATCACTAAGAAAACTATTTGATATGACACCAAATGTATTAAGACGTATAGCACCATGTATGCTAATGAGTCCAATATCAATAGCTCAATACATTGACCCAAGCTTCCCTAAGTTTGACCTTGTTATATTTGACGAGGCATCACAGGTTTATACACATTCTGCTGTAGGTGCAATAGCACGTGGAAATCAGTTAATTGTTGTAGGAGACCCTAATCAATTACCTCCGACAGCATTCTTTAGTGGTGATTTTGATGATGAGGATTTTGACTTTGATGAGAGAGACCAGGATAGCATATTAACTGAATGTCAGTCAATTATGTTCCCTCAGCTATATTTAAGATGGCATTATCGTTCTAACCATGAAAGCTTAATATCCTTCTCAAATACTCAATATTATGAGAACAAGCTGTTTACTTTCCCATCCTATAATGATTTGGAATCTAAAGTAAAGCTAGTTCAGGTTGAGGGATTTTATGATAGAGGTGGAACAAAGCAAAATATTGCTGAGGCAGAAGCTATTGTAGAAGAGGTTGTTAGAAGACTTAAATCACCGACACTAAGGAAAAAATCAATTGGAATTGTTACCTTTAGTTCGGTTCAACAAAAATTAATTCAAACTAAGCTAGATGATACAATGGCTAAATATCCACAGCTTGAGGAATATGCAAATGAGCTTGAGGAAGCAATTTTTGTGAAAAATCTTGAAAATGTTCAAGGTGATGAGAGAGATGTTATTCTTTTCTCTGTAGGCTATGGACCAGACCAAAATGGCAAGGTTACAATGAACTATGGACCATTAAATCAAGAGGGTGGTTGGAAGAGATTAAATGTAGTAGTATCTCGTTCAAGAGATGAAATGATTGTATTCTCAACACTAAGACCTGAGCAAATAGACTTATCAAAAACTAGTGCTGAGGGTGTTTATGGATTGAAACGCTTCTTAGAATTTGCAAGAAATAAGGATGCATTAATTGTAAATCAACAAAATGCAGAGCTTGTGAAGGATGAGATGATTGAAGTAATTGCTGATGAGCTTATTAAACAGGGCTACAATATAGTTAAGAATGTAGGAAGATCTAAATTTAGAATAGACATAGGTATTGTAAATCCTAAATCAGATAATGAGTTTATTGCAGCAATTGTAATAGATGGTGTTCAATTTAACAATACACCAACAGTACGTGATAAGGTTATAGTACAGCCATCAATGCTTGAGAGATTAAAGTGGTCAGTGATACGAGTTTGGACACTTGAATGGTTTAAAAACAAACAAAATGTTTTAAATGAAATTAAATGTAAGCTAGATGAATTGATGAATAAAGAGAATAGTATAGATTTAGATTTATCAGCTGAAATAGGTGAAAATATTATTGAAGATAGTCAAAAAAATGATGTAAATAATAAGAACGAAACTATAGAAGGCTTTAAAATAGAATATATCAAGCCAAAGGAAAAAGAAATGGTATATTATAAGGCCTATAAGGTTCAAGATTCAATATATCCAAAGGAATCCTTCTATGAGCTTACTTCATTATCTAAGATGACAAAGCTAATGAAGGAAATCATTCAATTTGAAGCTCCTATAGTAGAGGAGGACTTATTTAGAAGAGTAATGTCTGCTTGGGGTATAACAACTTTAGGCTCTAAGGTAAAGGAAATACTTAAGGATGCAGCGGAGAGGACAAATGCCTATATAGTACTAGATGATTATAAGACTACATATTGGAGAACTAAGGAAGAATATGAGAATTGGGAAATATGTAGAGCTTATAAAGATGATAAAAGAAAATTTCAATACATTCCAGATAAAGAAATAATGGCAACTATAATTGAAGTTTTAAAGGATCAAATAAGCTTAAATCCAAGTAATTTATGCAAGGAAGCATTTAAAGTCCATGGATATACAAGCCTAGGACAAGAAGCACAAAATAATGTTCTATCCTGTGCTGAATACCTTGTAAGGGAAGGAAAGCTCGCAGAAGAAGATGAGAGGTATGTGTTGATATAAACTCATACTAATGGAGGATTAAATTATGATTTTGCAAAGATATTCATTACAAACATTACCAAATATTAAAGTATTATCTGAGATGTTAAAGGCAATGTATAATTTATTAAATAGTCCTAGAAATTCAATACTTACTGTCGATGAACTACTTACTTTTCAGGATGAAGATGGATCCTTTAAGTTCCTTGATACATACCAAGTTGAATCTGATTTTTGTGTAGAATTCTGTTACCTGCCAACTTATATTAGTGCAGCTATTCTAATGCGAGAGATGCTTTCAGGCAGAAATGATTTAGATTCTGACTTAGAAAGAGCATTAAATATAAGTACACATAGAGGTTTGAAGGGTCATGGATATGATAGTACATTTGGACAAATAGAAGCAATGCTTATTTTCATAAAGGGTGGAGTTAAAGCCTTTATGGAAAGAAGAAAAGATATATGTCCTGAATTTCACCAAATGATTTATAATATATTAGAAGGTTATAAGCAATGCTTGATTTCTGGGAAGACATCTGGTACTTGGGGCGAAAACTATCGTGGAAAAATGCAAGCAGTTGTTGATCGATTTGATGATAAGATAACTTATATTGCATATGGTAGTAATATGGATCGAAAACAAATGATATCTAGATGCCCAAATGCTATATGTCTTGGTACTACGTTTATTGAAGATTGGCAATTAACTATGCCTTTTTATGCTAATATTGAGCCTAAGGGTGGTGCTCGTACGCCAGCTCTTATATGGCAGCTTACTAGAGAAGGAGAAGAGTTAATGGACGTTTATGAGGGATATCCTAACGGTTATGAAAAGACTGACATAGATATTACTATTAATGGTCATTATGTAGCTGCAATGGCATATATTATGACTCCAAAGTATAAAGCCTCTGGTAAAAAAGCACGTGATGGATATGAAGAGCAGATTAAATGCGCATATGTTAATGAAGGCTTTTCTATTGAAGAATATTCACCAATCTATTCGTAAGAAATATGACTTAATATAATAATTAAAACTTAAACTTAATCAAAAAAAGCAACAGCTAGTTGCGCTTTTTCACTGAAAAGCAACAGCGGGTTGCTTTTTTTTATGCATTTATGTATTTATAATTAGGCTATAAAAAAAAGATAATGCTGCTGGTTAAGGTTTGCTTCTTCAAATTATATAAATTCTTCCTCGAATTTAGAAGAAGTTTTAGTGCTAATCTAAGATTAGTACAAAAAGAGGTCTAGTAAATCCTTTTGAAATTACAAGAATTAAAATAGTTTATCCCTCCGAAAATAAACTATGATATTGTAGTCTTTATTTGTGAAGAAGCAAGTCCTAATCAGCGGTATTATAAAACTAATTTATAACGAGAATAAGTATGTTTATTAATTCTTGCAAGATGTATTTAAAATTGCAGGATTTAATATATAATTTTAGCTTTCAAATTAAAGAAAGCAGATAATAAATAGGAGGAATAAATTTATGATGAAAAGAATAATTTCATTTGTTCTTGTTTTTATGCTGATATTATCAATGGCAGCATGTAACCCTAAAGAGGTAATTAAAAACCCTGATGATACTAATGTAGATCAAGGTAACAATGATGGCAAAGTAGATGGTGAAAAACCTGTTGGTCCTAACATTGTTGAGAGAAGTAAAGGTATTACATTTAGAGACTATGTCACTGCAACACCTGCTACTCTTAATGGACATGACACATCGGTTGCTGATGCTAACTTCATCAGAAATTTAACGGAAATAGGATTTTACGGTGTAAAAGCAAATGATGCAGGAGATGGTTTTGAGTTCACATGTGAGCTTGCTGCAGAGTTCCCAATAGATATAACAACAAAGTACGCTGGAGATCCTAAGTATGGTATCCCTGCTGACAAAACAGAGCATTATGCTTATTTAATCAAGCTTAATCCTAATGCTAAGTGGGAAAATGGTGAACCTATAACAGCTGATGATTATATGTATTCATATGAGCAGTTAATTAATCCAAAAATGAAGAATTTCCGTGCAAGTGAAATATATAGTGGAGATTTGACATTGGCTAATGCTGAAGCTTACTATAAACAAGGTAAAGTATATGAGGATATAGTTGGAAATGAAAGAGTTAAGGATATTCCTGAAAGTGAATACTTAGTAACTATGACTGAGTCTATATACTTCTTTGGTGCAACCGCAAAATCATATTATGAAAAAGATGCATCAAAATTTAAATCAGCTGATGGAAGAGATTTATATGAATTATATTCAAAAGAAACATATGTACCTATAACAGATCAAGCTAAAAAGGATTTAAATGAAATAGCAGCTAAATTTGGTGATACTAACCCAGAAGCATGGAAAGAATTCTGTAAGGTTCAAACAGAAAATCCAGCTGTAGATTTTTCAGAAGTTGGTATGAAAAAAGTTAGTGACTATGAAATCGAGTTTATTTTAGGTGCTCCAACAAATGAGTTCTTTATTAAATATGTATTAACAGGTACTTGGTTAGTATATAAGGATTTATATGAGAGCAATAAACAAGATACTGGTGTTATAAAAACATCTTATGGTAATGACAATACTAAGTATATGGCATATGGACCATATAAAATCACAGAGTATATAAAAGATAAGCTAGTAGTTCTTTCAATGAATGAAAACTGGTATGGATGGACTGATGGAAAGCATGAGTATATGAGTAACTATGAGAAAAGAAGATTTGATGTAATACCAGAATTTGAAACAGCATTCCAAATGTTCTTAAAGGGAGAGCTTGATAGAGTTCCTGTAAACACTAAAGAAGAATATGCTGCAAGTGAGTATTTATTCAGTAGTCCAACTAGATATACTTATAACTTGAATTTCTTTGTTGATAGAGATGTTTTAAAAACATTCGAAACCCCAGGAATCAATAAAACTATAATTTCATATAAAGATTACCGCGAAGCTTTATCTTATGGAATTAATAGAGTTAACTTTGTTAGAGCAAGAAGTGTATTACATAAACCTATAAATTCAATGATAAATAATATTTATATAGCAGACCCTGACACTGGTAAATCATATAGAGAATCAGAATATGGTCAACAGGTTCTATTAGACCTATATGGTGGATTAGAGGTTGATTCAGGATATGATGTTGCTAAGGCTAGAGCTTTAATGATGAAAGCATATGAAGAAGCAAAAGCTAATGGCGACTATAAAGATGGAGACATGATAGTATTGTCTTGGCCTACTACTGTTGAAAGTGAAACTTTAAAATTAACTTATAATGCATTAACAACTGCTGTAGAAGAGATAGCAAAAGGAACTCCACTTGAAGGAAAATTTAAGATAGAAACTTTAATAACTGATCAATGGAATTCTAAAATGACTAGTGGTGAAGGACAACTTAATTACTCTGGTGGTGGCGGAGGAGCTTTTGATCCTTACGGTTTGATGGAGTTCAACATAAAGCCTGGCAATACTTATGGTATTAACTATGATCAAGTTAATGTAACAATAAACATGGATGGAAAAGAAGTTACTGATAGCTGTGTAGGATGGATAGATAGAATCTGTAATAAGGATTTAAGAACAGCTAATAGTGATATAAAAGCTTTAATTCTTTCAAAGGTAGAAACTGCAGTATTAAAACAATTTGCTTCATTGCCTATGAGAGAGGGTACAGAAGACGAGCTATTGTCAAAACGTGTTACAAAGCAATTAGATAAATATGTTCCTGTAGTTTATTTTGGTGAAACTTATTTCAGTATGACAGATGCTGAATGGAATGATTATGTTAAATCACAAAACGGAGAGCTTGATTATAAATAATAAATAATAAGAGGCGGAGTTTTATTCCGCCTCTATTATAAATGCAGAGATGATTTTTCATAAAAATTAGGAGGTTCATGTCAATGAAAATGTTCACATATATTTTGAAAAGAATAGGACTTATGTTCATGGTATTTTTTGTTATTATGACTATGTGTTTTATTCTTGTTAGATTATTACCGAACGAGATACCTCCAAGCATGAAAGATGAGGCGTATGCTCTTAAAGCAATGCACGAAGCTTGGGGATATAATAAACCTATTCTCGTTCAATATGGTATTTTTTTAAAAAAGGTTATAACAAAATTTGATTGGGGATTTTGTAGAAAGGTTGATTTTCTAACTCCAGTTACTGTTCATGTTGCGAAAAAGCTACCAGCAACTATGAGTGTTAATATATACGCTGTTTTATTTAGTATGCCTCTTGGAATATTGTTTGGTATTTTTGCAGCACTTAAAAAGAATAAATGGCAGGATCAAATTATTTCTGTGTTAACTATGGTGTTTATTTCTGTTCCAAGCTTTGTTTATGCTTTTATAGTTCAGTATATTTTTGCTTTCAAGCTTAAGATATTTCCGCACACAGTAGCAGCTTTAGAACAGGGTTTGACTTATTTTTCACCAGTAGTTCTTAAGTCAATGATATTACCCGTTTTATCAATGTCCTTTGGAATTGTAGCAGGATTTACAAGATTTACTCGTGCAGAGCTAACTGAGACACTTACAAGCGACTATATGCTGTTAGCTCGTGCGAAGGGCTTAACTAGAAGACAAGCAACAGTCAGACATGCATTAAGAAATGCTTTTGTACCAATATTACCTATGGTTTTAGCAGAATTTATGTCAGTTATGGGTGGCTCACTTGTTATAGAGAAAATATTTGCTATACCTGGTATAGGAGGAGCTTATATAAATTCAATAATGGGTAGAGATTATGATTTATTTTTATTTATAAGTATGTTCTATACTATGATAGGGCTTATTTCGGGGCTTATAATTGACTTAAGCTATGGATTTATTGATCCTAGGATTAGAATGGGAGGAGGAAAGACAAATGAACTATAATGATGTATCAAATATACCAAAAGAAAAGCTAAAATTTGTAGAATGTAATGAAAAAATTCATGATGTCAAATTTGAAACAAAGCCAATAGGTTATTTGAAGGATGCATTTATACGTTTTACAAAGAATAGAGGCTCAATAGTTGCAGCAGTAATAATATTAATTTTGTTTTTATATGCAATAATTACTCCTTTATTTGCAAAATATGATATGACACAAAATGATGTTTTTTATAAAAATATGATACCGAAAAACGAATTTTTTGCTAGATTTGGATTTTGGGATGGAATGCAAGTAAAAGAATTTAAACAATTTGATTATGATTATTACTCAGGAATTCCTGGAGCGATATCAAAATTAATAGAAACTAAAGAGGTCTCTACTAAATTTAGAACAAATACAGTATATAAGGTTAAATATGATGCTTATGCTGGTGTTGGATATTATTATGATTTTATTACACCAGAAGAATTTGAAAAGATTAAACAGTATGAAAAAGATACAGGTATAATCCTACTAGAGCCAATGATAGATGTAAATAAAATTGAGGCTCCTGGAAGAGAGACTGATGCAAATATGTGGTATAAAACTGATGTCAAGGGTATAGCTGAACGTGATTTAAATGGTCAGCT
>JBPOHM010000043.1:0-4674 GCA_052035585.1 Bacillota bacterium | reverse complement strand
ATTGAAAATTTTAGATGAATGTAAGAAGAGGGGAATTATAATAGCAATAGCTTCTGCACGACCAAGAAGAGCTGCTAATGTAATTGCTAATATTATTGATTGTGATAAAATAGTGTGTCTTAATGGTGCATTGGTTACAATTGGTGATGAAATAATTGCTACTAATAAAATTGATGGTAAGCTTGCTCATGAATTAATATTAAAGATTATTAAGAGATATCCTAATTCAAAGGTTTCTGCTGAAATTAATGATTATATACATGTTAATTTTGATTTAAACGAGGTTTTTACAAAAGCAAGTAACATAATTAGAACTGATTTTAGTGAAGTTTTTAAAAATACTATAGAAACAAGTTTTGAAAATGATATTGCAGATGTTGATAAAATTATTTTTAGTGTTGAAAATGAAGATGAAATATCTGAGATACAATCTATGCTACCAGAAGGTCTATACACAAGTATAGCAAACGGATATTTGCTACAAATTTTATCTGAAAGAGCAACAAAATTAAATGGTGTAAAAGCCCTAGCTGATTATTACAATATAAGTATAGATGAAATTGCAGCTTTTGGTGATGATTTTGATGATATTGGAATGATAAAGGAATGTGGCTATGGGGTAGCAGTTGAAAATGCAATTGAGGATGTATTAAGGGTAGCTAAATATATAACTGAATCAAACGAAAATGATGGTGTTGCAAAGTGGATTGAGAAAAACATTTTAAAGAGTATTTAATAAATTAAGCAATTTAATTAAAGAAAAGATGGTGTGCAAATATGCATATCATTTTTTTATAATTTAAAATTATATTGAGATATACAAAAAAACATGATACAATTTCTATAATTATAACTTACTAAATGAGGATAACTATGCATTTAATATTAAGCTCTTGTGATTTTCAAAATGATAAATCAAGAAAGTTTATAATAGATAATTTAAAGATTCCTATTGAGGTATGTAGAGTACTATTTATCCCCAATGAAAAAGCATCACCTAAGTCATTAAGAGGTGATTTATATTATGATAGAGTACAGGCATTTGGCTTTAGAAGAGAAAATATATATGTTCTTAATTATTATAATATAAAGCCCTTCTGTGATTTAGATATTGATGCTATTTATGTTAGTGGAGGTAATACATTTGCTACACTTGATAGGTTGAGAAAAAGAGGCTTTGATAAGGAAATAATTAAATATATTAATAAGGGTGTGACATATATTGGTGGAAGTGCTGGAGCTCATATTGTTACAAAAAATATAGAGCATGTATTACCTTTTGATGATAATTACTGTGGATTAACTGATTTTAATGGACTTGGTTTGTTTGATGGTATTTTATTTTGCCATTATACTGATGAAAGAAAAGTCTATTATGAGAAGGCTATAGCTGATGGTAAATATAAGGTTTATAGACTTACAAATGAAGATAGCATTGTTGTTAATGATTAAAATATGAGGGTTAATAATATGTACCTAAGTTATAAGAATTAGCTTTTAAATAGATTGGAGAATAAATGTGAATCTTAGATATAAAAAGATTAGTGAAGATGAATATGATTTGGTAAAAGGAGGAATTGTATATAACTGAATTTGCTCATAAGAGCTTTATAAAAAGCTTGGTGGTATAGTATCAGATGAATCTCAAGGTAATGATGTATGCTATCATTTTAAAATATAATTAGGAGATATCTATGAGTGATATAATAATTAGAGAATATAAGGCAGAGGATGCAGAGGCTAAAGGCTATGTTTCATATAAATCATGGCAGGAGACCTATACTGGACTTATAAGTCAAGAGTATTTGGATAAGCTAAGTGTTGAGAAATCTATTGATATGTCAAAGAAATATGATAGCTCAGAAAATACCTTAATTGCAGAGATGGATGGTAAGATTATTGGCTTTGCTTGCTATGGTAAATGTCGTGCTGAGGAGCTTGACGATTATGGTGAAATAATAGCTATTTATGTATTGAAGGAATACCAAAAAAGGAAAATTGGTAAAATGCTGATGGATGAGTGCAAAAAAAGACTATCAAAATATAATGGTATTGCATTATGGGTACTTGATACTAATAAAAATGCTATTAACTTTTATCAAAAATATGGCTTTAAATTTGATGGTGCTAAGAAAGAGGCAATGTTAGTAGCACCAATTACTGAATTAAGAATGATATTGGAGTCTTAATTATGAAAACATCTAATTTATCTAAGCAAGAGGCTAGGCTATTTATTTTAAGAAAGCAAGGTTTAATTGGTCAGCATAGGTTTAATGGGAAGCAGGGTATAATGGATTATGTAAAGCAAGCAGGCTGTATTCAATTTGATCCTATTGATGTATGTGGAAAAAATCCTGAGCTTGTTTTACAATCAAGAATCAAAGGTTTTACAAAGGAAATGCTTTATGAGCTTCTTTATGAAGATAGAAAATTAATTGATTACTTTGATAAGAACCTTGCTATAATGCCTATTGAGGATTGGCCATATTTTGCTCGTATTCGTGATAAACACAAGGAAGGTGTTAGAAGTCAAGAGCAAATAGATGCTGTTGAAAAAGAAATTATTAAGCTTATATTAGAGAAAGGTGCATTATCCTCAAAGGATATAGACTTTAAAGAGAAGGTAGATTGGTATTGGAGTAGTACAAACCTATCACGTGCTGCTTTGGAGACCTTGTATTTTAAAGGAGATTTAATAGTTCATCATAAAAAAGGTACGATTAAATATTATGCATTAGCAAAGGACTATATACCGAAGGATATATATGAAGCTAGTGAGCCTTTGCCTGATGAAATTGAGCATTTAAAGTGGAGAGTTCTAAGAAGAATATCTGCTGTTGGCTTGCTTTGGAATAGACCTAGTGATGCATGGCTTGGAATATCAAATTTGAAGGCTAACGAAAGAAAACTAGTGTTTGAGCAGTTAATTAAAGAAAATAAAGTACATAGGGTTATTGTTGAAGATGTTAAGCATGAATTTTATTGCTTGCCTGAGGATGAAGCAATAATCGATGAAATAAAAGCTTGTACTGAGTTTGAAAAGCGCTTGGAGTTTTTAGCTCCACTAGATAATTTTCTTTGGGATAGAAAGTTAATAATAGAGCTGTTTAATTTTGAATATAAATGGGAAATATACACACCTGAAAGTGAAAGAAAGTATGGATATTATGTATTGCCTGTGTTATATGGAGATAGATTTATAGCTAGATGTGAATTAGTTTGTGATAGAAAAAATAAAACACTTCTAGTTAAAAATATTTGGCTTGAAGATGGTGTTAAGCTAAATAAAACTATAAAAAGTGAATTAAAAAAAGCATATAATAGATTTATGAGGTTCCATCAATTAGATAATATAAGCTATGAAAATAATACTGAGATATAAAAATGATGTACATTTTGTACATCATTTTATTTAGGAGGGAAAGTAAGTTATGAAATGTTCATATAGCTTATCATTATATTTATTTCATCTCTACTGTACTTTTTCATTATTTTATTAAATCTTTTAAATACCTTTGATTTAAATTTGTTAAAATATCTTAATCTTACTGGTAAATATTGCTCTAAACCTTTTATATAATCTTTAGTAAAGTACTTTTTGTGGTCTATTATTCCACCCATAGCTAAAAAAATACAACATAACTGCATAAAGGGTACAATTTTTTCTTTATTTTCAAATGTTATATTCTCCATATCTTTAAAAAGCACATGCTCTATAAGTTTAAAAAGCTTATTTGCAAGTATATCTAACATAAATCCTTTAGCTGAAAGAGAAAATACTGTTGAACTATTTGAGTCTATATCACTTTGTATGTCCTGCAAATCATCACATAGCTGGAGTATGATACCAAAGCCTAGCATGAATTTTATTTCATCCTCTGTCAAATATCCTTTAACTAAATAAGCATCTGCTAATACTGATGATCCACCTTTTTTAAATGAAATATCTACAATATCTCTTTCAAAAGGGCAATAAGTTGTCTGTTGCTTTAAACTGTTATTTTGTGATAAATGTATTAGTAATAGACTTTCGAAAACCTCTGGAAATAATTCTCTATTAAATTGACTTTCAATAAGCTCTACCATATGATAAATTTAGATTCTGATTTGTCAGATGGGCTAACATCATGTCCTTGTAATCTTTTGTAGAATTTTTTATTGATATTCTCTTTTATATCTAAACTAATCTCACTATCTATTAAATTGTCTGTATATGGATAAAGCATACTGTAGCCAAATATAGATGGAGTGTATTCAACGTGCTTATTTAGCATAATTTGAAGTATATTCATGATCCAAACATTTCTAATTGCTTGACCTATATCTTCAAAGCTTAAGCTATCATCCTTTAAACTATCATTAATAAAGCATTTTGTAACATCAATTATTCCTTTGCTCATAAAATGCTTTAAAACTAAGTCTTCATCTATTGTCAAGCTTGAAAGACCATCCTCAATTGATTTAAACAAATCATTTGCCCAAGCTTTTCTTTCTAAATCAAGCTTTGATATATCATTGAAATTATTTGGCCATACCTCTAGCTTGCTTAAAATTTCATCTATTGTTTTATTGATTTCTTTTTCATTTTTAATCTTTTTATCATAAGAAAATGCTCGAAATTTATTATAGAAATCTGTATCCTGTTGATACCAGAGTTTTTTATATTCATTTATG
>JBPOHM010000354.1:0-1515 GCA_052035585.1 Bacillota bacterium | reverse complement strand
CTAAATCGCCATTAAACAATGAATAATATGTGGATAAAGGAACAAGCTCATCAGATGTTCTCCTAAGCAAAGCCTCTACACGTGCATAAAGCTCCTTTAATCCAAATGGTTTTGTAATATAATCATCAGCACCTAATCCAAGTCCATGTACGATATCCTCTTCTATTAGCTTAACTATCATGCCTAACAATAGATTCATGGTAGAAACAACAAAGCCTCGTGGAGAAGGTACATATGAAATAAAGGCTTCAGCAAGTGGAAAACATACTATTACATTTGTTTATGATGATAAGACTAGTGAAGATAAGATATTGTCTATGACAGGTACTGTATCTGATCTTGACTTAAGCAAAGAAAATGTAGCAATTGAAATAACAAATGCTACTTATCCACTAGTTGGTATGAGTCCTCTTAACCTAGGCTATGTAAAAATGATGGTTCCTATCGACAATCCATCTGCTATGCTTAAACCTAGTATTGATACTGCAATTGAACAAAAGCTAATCCCTGAAGCTTTACAAAATTCTTACAACATTTCATTAACAAGAGAGGAAGCAGCTGAACTAATAATAAACTTGATAGAAAAGATAGAAGGAAAAACAATTGATGAATATTTAGCTGCTAAAAATTTAAATATTAAAGAAGGTAAATTTGAGGATTGTAACAATAAAGCTGTTTATGCTTTAGAAGCTATGGGAATTATCAAAGGTATGTCTGATACTTCATATGCTCCTCATAAGCTATTAACAAGAGAACAATTTGCAGTAATTCTAGCAAATACATTAAAATATTATTTTAATTATTCAGCAGATGATGTTGAGCCAGTAGCTATGGATGCAGGTAGCATTTCAACATGGGCTAAGCAATCAGTTTCAACAGTACTTAATCTAAAAATTAATGACATTGCTTTAATGAGCTTAGAAAGAGGATTATTTAACCCTTTAAACAATATCTCAAGAGAGCAAGCATACTTAATAATATTAAATTTATCAAGCTATAAGTAATAATAACAAGTAAGGAATTGTACCTTAAAGGTGCAATTCCTTTTTTTATAATTTATTTTATTTCTCCTAATTTCTTAATAAGTTCTCTATCGTTCTTTAATATATCACCAGCAATATTTCTAGACTCGTTATCCAAATTACCTCTTAAAACCTTTTCTGCCATGTTTACACCCTTTGTTTCTCCCTCAATTGCCTTTTTAACAATATCATAATCCATGCTCGAGCCTAACTCCATATTAAGCTTAATATTACCCATAATTCCTTTTAAACCGAGATTTTCTTCTGGTTTACCACCCATATTTTGAATATATTTTGCTAATACACTAGTATTATCTCTGTGTTGTTTTTGAATATCCTGAAATGCTGCTTTTATGTTCTCATTTTTAACTCTACTTATGAAGTTATTAAAGCTTTCTATTGCCATATATTCACCTTGCAATAGCTTATTAAGTGATTTTATAGCTTCTTGTTTGTTACTCAATTTTCTACCTCCGATAAAATAATTTTAAAT
>JBPOHM010000128.1:0-2975 GCA_052035585.1 Bacillota bacterium | reverse complement strand
ATAAAAAGGTTCTTTGTAATACTCATTAAAATACTCATAGTATTTATCACTAGTTTTTTTTGCGTATTTGGGATCTTCTGCATAATTTAAAGTCTTTTTCAGAAACAAAGAATAAGGTTTCCATTTGCCTACATATTCTACAAAATCAACCCCAAGAGTAAATTCTCTATAAGCTTGACCTAACATATAAGCATTCATGTCTATTGGTAATTTTGTATTAGGATCTATTTCCCAATCTTGTTTATAAAAATCTCTCTTACTTTCATTTTCAAAACCTGCTATACCTACTGCAGAATTTGTTACCATAAACCAATCAGCCGCTTTAGTTTTTTGTACTTGTTCTTTTAATATATATGCTACATCTATCAACTCGTTTAATGGCTTATTATTTAACGTTGGAGCTGCTAATATTTGTTCATTATCATTTCTATCTGTTCCACTTATTGTTTTAACACCAAAATCATGTGTTAATCTTCTATCCTTATTTAGCATTCTAAGAATAACAGTAGTAGCTTCTACACGTGTTATAGTTGACTTTGGATTCATCATACTATAATCATTACCTTGCATTATACCTAGATTATAACAATCTATCATATCTTGCTTATATTTATCAGCAATTAAATAATAATCTGCAATAGCTTTTCTTATGTATTCATCATAAGTATTACTTTGTCTAGCTTCTTTTAAAAATATAGTGTTTACTATTATCTTTGCAGCTTGCTCTCTTGTAAGATTGTATCTATAATCTGTTATAAAAGTTTTATCAACTATTTTAAGTTCTTCTGCCTTTTGAATATATCCATCTGCCCAATAAGTACTATCTGTTGCTTTCGGTTGATAACCCATGCCGATTATAAGCATTTTTAAAAATTCATCTACTTTAAGTTGTCCTTGTGGCTTAAAAGTACCATCTTCATATCCGTTTACAATACCTAAATTCACCATTTCAGTTACATTACTATAAAACCAATCAGATGAATTGACATCAGTAAATGCATTATTTGCATAAACCTTATCTATACTTATAAAACTTGTTAAAATTATTGATAATGTTAAAATAAAACTAAGTATTTTCTTCATATTCTTTATTTACCTTCCTTGTATTTTAATCATATAATTTCATCTTTTGTTAAAAATCAATTTTATGCTAGCCAATATCTTATATTATATTTGATTATATATCTTGTTACAATATTTTTAAAATTGCTTGTACTCACAAAATGTCATATTGCAATTTTAACCAACTATTTAACACCTTTTGTTTTTCTTAAATCCAATTCTATTATTTTTAAAACCCTATCAAGTTCATTAAAGAAATTACGTGAATCTAAAAGTATGTCCAATACTGTCATTTCCTGTTCACATTTAGCTTGATATTCAGCAAGTTCTTCTTTAATTTCATCGATTAATAAACTACTTTGTAATTCTTCAACACCTTTTATATTATTAAGTTCTTTTTCTACAATCATTTGTTAATACATCTCCTTTTTGCTTATTTTAATATTCATAATCATAACCTGAAGACCTTATTAATAATGGGCTTTTTATAAATGATAATTTAAATCTTGCTCTGCCAGCATTTATTGTTACTATTACATTTGCACTTGTTATTAATTTATTATATTTTAAGCTACTATCTGTAAACATATATATACGACTGTTAGTTTTAAAGCATTCTATTTCAACCTTCTTACCATTTCTATATACATTACAACTAAATATTTCTTTGGAATCATCGTCTAAATCTTCATTAAAAAAATAGACCATATAATCTATTCTATCTATATAATAACTATTTGAACTTGGTGTCAAATTACCCTTTCCTTCAAGTTTAAGCCAATTTTTCAATATACATTCAATTGCTTCAATTCCTTGAGATTCATTAAAAACAATTTGTCCAAAATTCTTACCTAATTTTATTGGATTATCATTATTTTCATTATAATAGTTATCATAATATAACATTGCACTAGCTGCAGCTTCATCAGCACATTGCTTTAAGTATTCTGCTTGTAATCTATAATCTAAATGATCTTGCCAAAAAGTAATTATTAATATTAATATTATTAAAATTGACATACCAATTATTAATGCTTTCATTTATTTAACCTCTTATCTTAGCTTCTCAGATGTTGTTACTACTTCAATAATATAATATCTTTTTGTATCATCTAATCCAAAAAATGAAGCTGCTGCTATAACTTTGTCAATAGGAATACTAATCTTTAATTTTATTAACTCACCTTCTTTAAACTTATCTAATCTATATTTAATATCATCTTCTCTAGTAGCCTCAATATCTTTATCTGTTATTGTAATTCCAAGCTTTTTATTCTCATTTATATCCTTTATTAATTGATTTAGTATTTCTTCAGTATAACAACCCTCTTGCTTTGCTTTTTCTTTTGCATTATTAACATAAAACATTATTGCTTGTTTTCTTTCATAATTAAGTAGCTCTAATGGTATTTGTATAATTACTGCCATAAGTAATATAAAAATAGCTATTGTTACTATTAACTGTTTCATAATAAAGTTGAGAAAGCCTATCCAATAATATTATCATTGTATAGGCTTTCTCTTTCTCCTTTACAACTTAAAATTTATTAAATAAGATATTTTAAGGAATTTGCTGATATTGATCTAATTCATATTGCATTACATTTACTACTGAGCTTTTCAAGCTTGAATCATCATTTAATAGCAATCCAAATATAAAGCAGCCTAGCATAATTCCACCTAGTATTAATATTAGCTTTTTCATATAAACTCCTGCATTATTAATAATCATTAATTATTTTTTGAATTTTTAAATTACTTTCATTCTGAATTTTCTCTGCACTACCTTTTAATCCAGTATCTGACATAAAAATACTTGAAACTATCCAAACACCTAATAATATCGTGCCTAAAATAATTATAACCTTTTTCATTTTTATCCCCCCTTTTATGTATAGTTACGTTAAAAAACC
>JBPOHM010000297.1:0-1529 GCA_052035585.1 Bacillota bacterium | reverse complement strand
CAGATATCTTTATATTATTAATTATATCATATGCCATAAATAACTCCTATTTTATATAAATATTCCACCGCTTACATCTATAGTAGCACCTACTATAAAAGATGAAGCCTCGCTTAGTAAAAATGCTATTACATTAGCTACATCTTCAGGTTTACCAAGTCCTAAAAGCTGTTTTTCAGATAATTTTTTAATACCACCTTCAGTAGTATCATCTGCATCTCTTATTACTTTATCTGTTCCTATAAGTCCTGGCCTAATACTATTTAATCTGATACCTTTTTTATGTAACTCCTTAGATAATGAAGCTACTGATACATCAATAGCTGCTTTACTTGCTGCATATATAGTTTGACATTTAGCACCATATGATGCAGCTATGGAAGATATAGCAACTATATTTCCTCCATTAGAGCATGATTTCATAGAATATTGTTTTACTAGTTCAATAAACGAATAATAATTAACCCTCATAACTTCATCCATAAGCTTGTAGCTTAAATTTTTAAGAGGTAATAAAGGCATTATTCCTGCAGAATGTACATATCCATCAAGCTTAACACCATCGAAATCAACTATTCTCTTTACTATACCTTCTGTTTTACTTAAATCTGATAAATCACAAACAAAATAACTGTGATTACCATTATCCATCCTTGAAATTGTATTTTGCAACTCAGCTTCACTACGAGCAACTAATGCAACATTTGCACCAAGCTGACTTAAAAGTATACAGGTTTGTCTTCCTATACCAGAAGACGCACCTGCAACCATTATCTTTTTTCCTGTTAAATCTACTATGTTTTTCACTTTAACAAGCAAGCTCCTTAATCCATAAATTCTAATATATCACCAATAGTTTTAAATTCTTTTATTTGTTTTCCACTTATAGTTTTATCGAATTCTTCATCTAGCAATACTATAAGAGATAGAGCTGCAACAGAGTCCCATTCTTCAATTTCATCTAGTAAGGTATCTTCTTTTAATGTGTTTTCATCTAATTCTAACATTTCCTCTAATAATTCTAATTTTCTTTTATTGTCCATTTTTTATTCTCCTTTTAATAATTTATATTATAATTCAAGATTATTTTTAATTTTGTTTTAACTTTCTTTCCTCAATTTCTCTAAGCTTTATAAATAATTTATAATTTGAGCTGTTATAGAAGTCCTCTTTTGTTGAAACATACTCATTCATAATATACTTATCATTTGAACATAACTCAGGGTACTTAGGATTATTATTCAATCTTGCTCCATTTTTTATATTAGTTCTAATAGCCCTTACATTATCAGCTATTATATGTGAATAAATATAATCAAAATTCTTATAAGCTTCTTCTGCTAAAGCAACACTATAATTTAAAATAATATCAGTGCCTCTATACTTATGATCTAAAATAAATCTTCCTGTTACTGCTGTTCTACCAATATAATCAATATTTGTATATCCAACAGTACCAACGGGTTCTTCATTTTCATTTATGATTACATATAGCATTTGAGTATCATCCTTTATGTAATTATCATACC
>JBPOHM010000227.1:0-5559 GCA_052035585.1 Bacillota bacterium | reverse complement strand
CCAGAATGGAGAGCAGCATTATATAACGGATATGCAAAGCAAGGAGCAGCATTTTTAAATGTAATAGCTGATGATCCAGAAATATTCAAGGGAGTTGCATCTGAAAAGCTACTTGCAGGTGTTAAGGCTTCTGAAAGAGATTTAAAGGACTATCGTGATTGCTTTGATAAGAGTGAATTACAATGGAACATTATAGCTGTTCCAAATGAAGCATGGGCTAAAAAGGTGTTCCCTGAGCTTCCTGTTGACAAAGCTATTGAAAAGCTTTGGGATTCAATATTTAAAGCAGTTCGTATAGGTAATGGAGATCCAGTTGAATTATGGACACAACACGGAGAAACATTAAATAAGAAATCAGAAATATTAAATGCTAAACAATTTGTAAAGTTAAATTATAAAAATTCTATAGGAACAAATTTTACTACTGGAATGCCTAAAAACCACATCTGGGCAGGTGGTGGAGATCGTAACACTAAAGGAGTGTTCTTCTTCCCTAATATGCCTACTGAAGAGGTATTTACAGCACCAGATTGTAGATATGCTGATGGTAAGGTTGTTAGCTCAATGCCACTAAGCTATCAAGGAAATCTAATAACTAACTTTAGTTTAACTTTTAAGGATGGTAAGGTAGTAGATTTTACTGCTGAGGAAGGATATGAAGCATTAGAAAGACTTCTTAACACTGATGAAGGCTCAAGAAGACTTGGTGAGGTTGCATTAGTACCTTATGACTCTGCAATATCAAATATGAAGATACTATTCTACAACACTCTATTTGATGAGAATGCTTCTTGTCACTTTGCACTTGGTAGATGTTATCCAAACACTATAAAGGGTGGAGAGCTAATGAGTAAGGAAGATCTTTTAGCAATAGGTGGAAACTACTCTATGAATCACGTTGATTTCATGGTAGGAACGTCTGATTTAACTATAACAGGTATTGAAGAGGATGGCACAGAAACTTTAATATTTAAGGATGGAAACTGGGCAATATAGAACGAACTTCGTTCATTGGAAGAACTAAAAATAACCCCGAATTTTTAAAATTCGGGGTTTTATTTATATATCTAAACTTTAATCTTAGTCCATTTTCCTGTTCTAAATCTTATTGTATTTAAAATAAGTCTTAATAGCTGGTCTGTCATAAATGCGAACCAAGCTCCTAAAATACCAAAGCCTAAAGGATAGCAGAATAACCATGTTGTAAAAGGTCTAATTATACCTATACTTATTAATGAAGAATAAGCTACAAACCTCGTGTCACCAGCTCCTCTAAGTGTTCCTCCAACAACAACTGCAACAGTTTGTAATGGGGATAAAAATGCTATTATTATCAAAATAGTTGCTCCAGTTTGAATAACCTCTAAATCATCAGTAAACAAATCAACTAAAGTAAATCTACCGAAAATGAATAAAAGCAATAATATTATTCCTATAGTTAATGCTATACGTTGGATTGATTTACTATATATTGTTGACAAATCCGGTCTTTTAGCACCTAAATTTTGCCCAACTAATGAAGATGCACCTACACCTAAGCCTTCACCAAAAGTAAAGGAAATAGTTACAATATTCATACATATTTGATGTGTAGCAAATGCAACTGTACCTAATGAAGCAATAATAATTGATGTTATTAAGAATCCAACTCTCATACATATTTGCTCTACAAAGGAACTGCTTGTTATACCAACAAGACCTTTTATAGTGTCCTTATCAAATCTCCAATTTGACTTGAACTTAATATGTAGGAAACCATCAGCATTTGTAACAGATCTTAAGGCCATTAAAGAAGCAACTACATTTCCAAGTGCTGTAGCAACAGCTGCACCTATTATACCTAATTTCGGAAATCCCAAATTTCCATTAATTAGCAAATAATTAAATGTCACGTTTACTAAATTTGCAACAACATTTGTTGTCATTGATATCTTTGTATTACCTGCACCACGTTGTGCAGCATTTATAGTCATTGTAATAGCTGAAAAGAAATTTCCTATTGATATTACTCTAAAATAAGCAACTGCATCGTTTATTATTTCATCATTAGCACCAGCAAATCGAAGCATTTGTCTCGCAAATATAAAACCAACTGTAGATAAAAGAGCCCCTAAAATTATAGCTATTAAAAAGGCTTGTCTTAAACACTTATTTGCACCTTCTCTGTCTCTTTCACCTTTACGCCTCGCTACTATTGCTGTAACCCCAACGTTAAGAGATAAAAATATTGCTAATAGTATGAATTTAGGTTGATTTGTTATACCTACTGCCGCTATAGCTCCAGTGCCAAGAACTCCAACCATCATAGTATCTATTGCACCTACAAGTCCAACTAATACTGATTCTGTAGCTGAAGGCCATGCTACATCAAATGCATTTTTGTAAATCTGCTTTGTACTTGGTATTTCTCCGATAATGTCATCTTTTTTAACCATATTTGACACGGAGTATATTTTCTGTATAATCTTCTTAAACATTTTTCCGCCTCTATTTTTGTTTTTGTCAAAATATTAGCGATTGGATAATAATCACAACCGCTGCTTATTTTTTTATATTTGATGTGTATCTAATATCATTATACTACTTAATTTTACAAAATCAATAAGATTTTTTATCAATTATTCATAATTTTTCCATTTTTACATAAATACATTTTTGAATCTGCTACCTCTATTCCATTTAAGAGGCTTGTATTATCGTTATTATATTCATGTACTCCTATACTGATAGTTATTGAAATCTCTGTTCCATTGTCCATAGCAAAGCTTGTACTTTCAATAGTTTCACATATTCTATTTGCAATTTTCTCAGCTATTTCTACACTTGTATCTGGACATATTAACACAAATTCGTCTCCACCATATCTTCCAATAAAATCAGTTGCCCTTATTAAGCTAGATAATTTCTTTCCTAGAGCTTTGAGCACCTTATCTCCTACAACATGTCCATATGTATCATTAACGCTTTTAAAATTATCAATATCTATCATTAATATACTGAAGGTATTAGAATTCTTTTTAAATCTCTCAACCTGCTGATTACCAAGCTTAATAAGCTCTCTCTTTGTTAAAAAGCCTGTTAAGCTATCATAAACTGCTGCCTCTTCAATTTTTTTATATTTCATTGCATTTTTTAACGAAATTGCAATATAATTTGAAATCAAACGAAGTCTCTTTATATCATCTTCATTATATGCATTTACCTTTAAGCTCTGTATACTTACAACTCCTAGAATTTCATCCCTAAACATTATTGGAAGGAATATATTTGAAATAGGCTTATCAATTCCTCTACCTTCAAGGATAATGTTATCTACATATTTTTTATATTCGTATCTAATATCATTAATTATAATAGCCTTCTTATTTCTAATACAATATGCAGAGAACGTAGTACCCTCTACAACCTTTGCAGGTGTATTGGACACAAGCATGCCATGCTCCATTTTAGTTATAGTTATTTCATCTGTTTCAGAATTATATACAATGATACTAAAGAAATCAACATCTATAATTTTTAGAATATCACTGAACACTCTTGCTATCATTTCCTTTACATCAAGTGTTGAAAGAATTTTTTGACCTATTGAAAAGAGTGTTTCTGTCTTGTTATTAATTATCCTGTTAAGGCTTAATTCATTTTTTGAATTTTCTGTAAGTCTTCCTATATAGCTAGTATTATTTAACTCTTGAATTTTTCTATTTGCTTTTATATATAATTCTAAATTTGCAAGTGCAGCTTCGTAATTTTTATTTTTGTTATAATAATCGTATAAAAGCTTACTTGAATCCATTATTAATCTTGATATATTAATTCTTTGAGCTATATCTAATGCACTCTTTAGGCACTCTACAGCTTCATCATTTAAGCCATAATCAAAACTAAATATTGCCCATTCTATTAATGTCTCACATTCTTCAGTTAAACGTCCATTCTCAGAGGCTATTTTGCAAGACTGCGCAAATTCCTTTTCTGCTTCCTCAAAAAGTCCAATTTTAGCATAATACATACCATACAATTTACATAGCTCTGAAGTAAGTATATTTAAGCTATTCTTATTCAACTCGTTTGCATAGGATAAGGATTTGAAAGCTTCCTCAAAGCTTTGTAGTCTAATATTAACCTCAGCTAAGGACTTATAATATATAATTTTTCCAGTATCATTAAAGCTATCTAGGCCATATACATGATAAGTATATTCTAATAATTCCTTTGCCTCCTTATATGAGCCAGCTAATGTATAATTAATACTTGCATTTAAAAGTAGCTTTACTACTGTTCCAGAATCCTTAAGCTCTCTTGCAATGTTTATTGCAGAAATAGCAACCTGATTGGCAAGCTCATATTGTCCATTTTGACAATATACTGATAAAAGTCCATTATAAGAAGTGGCAAGTCCTTTTTTGTTACCATTTGTCATAAAAATATCTCTTGCCGTTTTATGCAGCTCTATAGCCCTCTTATAGTTTGCAAACTCATCATAATGAAAGCCTAAATAATAAAACATCCATGCTAATGCCTCATCTAAGCCATTTCTTTTACAGAAATCAATTACATATTCAATTAACTCTTTTCTTGCCTTATAATCTCCCCAAAGCTCCTTGCTTATTAGGTCTATGAAAAAGCTAATCTCGTCCTCATTTTTAATGAGTTTAGATAATTGTTCATTATATTGATTACAATCCATTTTTAAACTCCTACTATAATTTTCTTACATTTAAAAAATTATTAAGAGGCATTGCTAAAGCACATTATCTTGTTTTTACTCTTATGCTTTGCCTTGTAAAGCATCATATCAGCAAAATTAACTGCTTCTATAAAGCTTAAATCGTCCTTAGCATATTCATATAGTCCTATGCTTAATGTTGCATTGATATAATTTTCTCCGTCTATGTAAAACTTAGTTTCCTCTGTTGATTGTCTAATTCTTTCTGCTAAATTTAGTGCATTTTCCATACTCATGTTAGGACAAATAAGTAAAAATTCATCTCCACCATATCTACCTATATAATCTGTTGATCTAATATGCTTACTTATATTATTTGCAAGCATCTTCATAACATTATCGCCTACAACATGTCCATATTTATCATTTATATATTTAAAATCATCTAAATCAAGCATTAATATGCAAAATTCCTTATGATTTGAACAGAATTCTTGTTTAATTTTATTACCCTCTTTTATTATTTCACGTCTTGTTAAAAATCCAGTCAAGCTATCATATATTGCAATTTGCTCCATCCTATTATATTCTAATGTATTCTTCAGAGCAATTGCAGCATAATTACCTATTATCTTCAAATAGCTTACATCATTGCTGTCATAGGCCTTTTCACTAAGACTTTGGACTATCATATTTCCTATAATTTCATCATTAATAATTAAAGGTATGTAGACTCCAGACATAGGTAACTCTGTTCCTCTTCCCTCTAAATTTATACTATTAACATATTTTTTATATTCCTTTATAATATTGTCTATTACTAATATCTTCTTATGCTTTATACAATATGAAGAAAAACCTGGATCATTATCAATACTATAGGATTCGTGCAG
>JBPOHM010000057.1:0-3639 GCA_052035585.1 Bacillota bacterium | reverse complement strand
CAATAGCAAGAGCTTTATATAAAAATGGTAATATGGTAATCATGGACGAGCCTACAGCAGCACTTGATGCTTTGGCTGAAGCCGAAATATATCAAAATTTTAGTGAGCTAATTCAAGGTAAAACTGCAGTGTATATTTCTCACAGACTTGCAAGTACAAAATTCTGTGATAAAATTGCTTTATTTGATAAGGATGGCTTAGCTGAGTATGGAAATCACGAGGAGCTAATGGCACTACAAGGCAAATACTACGAGATGTTTACTATACAAGGAAAATACTATAAGGAAGGAGCTGAGGCAAACAATGAGTAATATTAAAAAAATAAAAATTGTTTCTAAAGCTTTCATGGGAAATTTCTCCGGCTTATATATTTCTTTTATTAGGTAATACATTAATTAGTAGTACCAGATTATTCTTAAATATTATATTACCGTAGTTTTTGATAGATGTATTGGTTGGGTTCATTAATGTAATTTCAGTTATGTTTGCTGGCCTTCCAGTAGTAAGTATAGATTGCTATTTTGGAGATAATTTATATAAATTATTCTTATTTGGTGGATTGATAATCGCTTCTAATCTTCTGTTTGCTTTCTTAGAAAAGACATTAAAAAGAATATTAGATGTTAAATCTATTTATGTAACAGAAAAAATGAATCAGGCAATGGCAAGAAAAATTATGAGTGTTGATTTTTCTTATCTAGAAGATCCATATTATCTGGATTTAAAAGAGAGGTCTGTATTTGCTCTAAATATTATGAGAGTTTTGCAAAGCCTTATTGATAGTTTATCTAAAGTGTTAAATAATATTGTTACTATTTTAGGTTTAATTGTAATATTGTTTACGTTAAGCTGGGTTTTAGTAGTTATATCTCTTATAGCGGTTATATTACTAAACCTTGCATATAGAAGCTTTATTGAGCATCAGAAGAGTATGCATAAAGAACTTATACCTATAAATAGAAAATTAGGCTATTATGTAAGCGTAACTGTTGAAGACGTAATGCAAAAGGATATTAGATTGTTCAATATGAATAAGATGCTGATTGATAAAATAAGTAAATACAATCTAGAAATATTCGAAAGAATTATTGTGTTTTATACTAAAAAGGGTAATTTTGAAGGCTTAACTGGTATAATAAGCGACTTACAAGCAGCTATTTCATACGGTTATGTTGGTCTTAGAGTAATAAGTAATAGCTTTGGTGCTAAAATAGGACTAGGTTCATTTACAATGTATGTATCTGCAGCTATTAATTTTACTAAAACAACAACAGAATTAGGAAGAAGTATAACAACCATAATGCAAATGCTAGGATATCTCGATCCATTTATGGAGTTTATGCTATTACCAAATGAGAGTGTTGAAGGTAAAATTAAATTCTCTGGAGACATAGAAAGCGTTAGATTTGAAAATGTGTCCTTTAAATATCCAAAAAGTGATAAGCTTGTACTTGAGGACATAAGCTTTGAAATAAATAAGAAAGAAAAAGTTTCAATCGTTGGATTAAACGGAGCAGGTAAGACTACATTAGTTAAGCTTTTATGTAGATTGTATCATCCAACTAGTGGAAAAATATATATAAATGGTATAGATATCTTTGAATATGATTATGATAGCTATATGAAGAGTGTAGCTACAGTATTCCAAGACTTTAAGATATTTGCATTTAGTATAGATGAAAATATAAGTTGTGAATCTCAAAATTCTAACACTGATAGAATTATGGAGATAATAAAGGATGTTGGTTTAGAAGAAAGAATTAAGAGCTTGCCAAAGGGTATTTCTTCAATGTTTGGTAAGGCATATGACGATGAGGGCATTGATATGTCTGGTGGAGAGAAGCAAAAGATTGCAATAGCAAGGGCATTATATAAAAATTCTTCACTAATTATACTTGATGAGCCAACAAGTGCCTTAGATCCATTAGCTGAAGCAGAAATATACGAAAACTTTAATGATTTAGTAGGAGATAAAACAGCAATATACATCTCACACAGAATGTCAAGTAGTGTGTTTTGCGATAAAATATTGATAATAGACAGTGGTAAGGTTAAGGATTTTGATACACATAAAAATCTGATGAAAAAGACAGATAGCTTGTATTATAAATTATTTAACTCTCAAGCAGAAAACTATAGTGAGTGAATAAATATAAAGCTATAAGAGGTAATTTGGGAAAATGGGAGGATAAAATGAAATTTATTAATGGCTTAATTGTATTATGTCTATTATTATTGACAGTATTAACGTCTTGTAAGTATTTAATAAGACATAATGAAATAAAAGGTTTTGAACAAGAAATAGAAGAAATTACACTTGATAATGGTGATCTAAGAGATACAATGCCAGGTGATTTCTCTTATGATTTACTAAAACCACTTATTTCAAGTAAAGGAGTATTTAATTATAGAGAATTGGAATTACCATCTAAAATTAATGACTTGAAAATGGCTGTTTGGCTTATTTTTGATAAACAAAGATTAATAGTAGTCTTGTATGAAGAAAATCCTTCGGTTATAACAAAAGAGATAGGTTTTTATAATTTTATCACAAATGAATATGAAAAACTCTTTAATATACAAAAGGATGGAGATGGAGAATATTCTGTTTCCATTTATGATGTCGATGAATCAAACATCCTTTATTTAGAACAGGTCAACAAGGATATTAATGATTTGATAGGGACGTTCACTTTACGTTTATTTAATATTGAAAGTAAGAAAGATATTACGATACATGAGTATTCAAGGGACTATTCAGCAAGTAGTGCTGCTAATTCAAATAAAGTTATATTGCATGACGGAATGGTATATTATGATGAAGTTAAAGTAACTGATGGTGAGATAACTGGAATAAACTTGTATCAGTATGACTTAAAAAATGAAACAACAAGCTTAGTTAAAGAATGGGCACAAAATCCAACCATTTATAATGGAAGTTTATTTACCGTTGTTAAAGATGTTAAATCATCAGATTTTTATTTACAATCAATTGATGAAAAAACAAGCTTTAAACTTAATGAAAGGATTAGTGATCTTGCTTCTACAAAAACAGAATTGTATGTAATAAATAATAAATATTTTGATGAAAAAAATAGATATACAGTTTGGAATATTGAAAATTTGATTTCAGGTGAAGAGCTATTAACTTCAACAATTGCTATTGATAGATTAAATGGAAACAACGAGATACTTACATGGACTAACTTTTTCCCTGAGAAACCTGTCATTTATCTAAAAGCCTTAGATAAATTTATAATTTTTAATGATATAGAAAAGGGTTATTTCTCATATAAATTCAGTGATGAATTTTGTATTTTAAGTTATAGCAATGATTATAATGAAAGTAAATATTACATTTTCGAGCTAATTTAATAGAGTAGTTAAGTAAAAATAAAATTTGGCAAATTTTAGCCACATTTACTATTTTATTAACATCTCTATAATCAATTTTGAAGCTGTTAAGAAGGATATTATTATAAATATTGGTTTTATGAATTTTGAGCCGTTTTTAAGAGCAAACTGTGTACCAAACTTAGCACCGATAATAGCAAATATGGCTACTGGTATCCCGTATGCTAATACAATTTTTCCACCAATTGCATAAACAGTTAAAGCTACTATATTGCTTGTGAAGTT
>JBPOHM010000276.1:0-3552 GCA_052035585.1 Bacillota bacterium | reverse complement strand
TTTAACTATCTTACATGAAAAATCGGAACGATTTTTCAGTCATTTATAATTATTCCAGTATCATCTGGATCATCAGGACTTTCTATAATTGAACCACCTGAGTTATTGTTAGGATTTTCATTATCACTATTATTGTTACCTGGATCTAAAATTCCTGAACTACCACCATTGTTAATTAAGTTGTTATACCACATGTCATAAGTGTGATAGCTACAAACATCAGCAGGTACTCTATATTCATAGTCCTCTGGCAGCATTTTTTTGAAATTTAATTGATCTAGAGTAAAACCATTAACTGTTAAAATTTCAATATTGTTTGAATTAGTAACATTTAAGGTTACAGTTCCAGCATGTAAAGCTAAGATTTCCTCAGCACTCATACCATTTGCGATATCTGATTTAATTTGCTTATAAAGCTTTGTAGCATCGAACAATGCTTGATAACTTTCATCCTTAACATCTGGATATAGATCTGCATCAAATAATGTCTCTCCAGTAGTTACTAAAACTTTTTCTACAACAGAAGCATCAGGACAAAACTGTGTTCTTAAATGTAAGCTATCAGTACAAATTGCTACCTTAACATGTGCATCGCAGCTTTCTTTTGGCTCAGTACCCTTTACAAAATATTCTTCTCTAATTTGCTTTCCTCTTGGATCTAAAGTACAAAGCTCTGTTGCAAGCTTACCGGATTGCTTACAAATTTCTACCTTAGTTACGTTATTTGAAATTTCAAATGAAGCTGATTCATGACCAGCGTGAATTGCTGTCATAAAGGCTCCTAGAACTCTTGCAGTTGCTGTACTTGTTTCTGACAGCTTAGTTGTTGGATTATCATTACCAATCCAAATACCACCAACATAATATGGTGAAAATCCAATACACCAAAAGTCTCCATTATCTTGTGTAGTACCAGTCTTAGCTGCCATTTCAATATTAACACCTTCAATTTTAATAGCTGCTGGACCAGCAAGACCATCAGAGCTTGTAACACTGCTTCTTAGTATATCCTTCAATAAAAATGCTATTTCTGGAGTAACAACAACTTGTTTTTCAGGTATTTTTTCTAATACTAATTTGCCTTTACTATCTAAAACCTTTGTATAGCAAATTGGTTCAACATAAACTCCATCATTTGCTATAGCACCATAAGCAGCTGTCATAACAAGTGGAGAAAATCCTTTTGAGAATGCTCCAAGTGATAATGCTGCTGGAATCATATCATGAACTCTACGATTTTCTTCTGGAGTAACAAATGTATCATTTTCAGGGTTTTCTAAGTCAACCATTCCAAGCTTAGCCATATATTGAACTATTGTATCTGCACCTAATTGGTTAAATAACATTACTGGTACAGTATTTAGTGATTGCTGTATAGCATATCTTATGCTTACAATACCTTTATATTTAAAGACACGACCAGAAGATTGCTCATACCAGTTTTTAGGCCAACGTGTACCATCCTCTAAGTACATAGGTACATCATCAAATACTGATGCGGCTGAATATCCACGGTCAAGAGCAGGCATATATATACTAAGTGGTTTGATAGTTGAGCCTGGTTGTCTTGTAGCATCGACAGCTCTATTAAAGGTTTTATTTCCTTCTATTTCTCTTCCGCCAAATATTGCTTTTATATGTCCAGTTCTATAATCTATTATAACAGTAGCTGATTGAGGTTGAACTATACCTTTTTCATCATAGCTATAGTAGTCTTTGCCTATAGTCAATACATCATCAGCATTAATTTTATAAAAATTAGGATTTTTACTTAAAAATTCTTTAAATATTTTTATTGTACCATTATTACCTTTTTGATCTACTATTTCGTAGTTCTTTCCGATATTTAATCCACCAATAGTATGTGTTACCATCTGTTGTTTTTCATCTATTGTGTAAAGATCAACAATATCTAATACAGATGAATAAATTGCTATTTTATTAGTTTTTAGAATTAAATCTCCATTATCATCTATAGAATACTCACCAGGATTTAAATATAGGGTATCATCAGCATTAAATATATTATCGTGCTGGAAGTATAAAACATGGCCAGTATCATTTAATACATTTTTATATTTATCTAATGTTCCTAGTGATTTACCATCAACCCATCTGAAATTAGTCCAGTCTTGAGCAATAGGTTTTTCTGTAGGTATTTTGCCATTTAAAAATATTTCCCCAAAATTTTCATATTGCTCTTCAATGGTTTTTTGCATATTTACATCCATAGTAGTATATATGCTTAATCCACCATTTATTAAGTATTTTTCTGCATCTTCATATGTCATTTCATATTCTTCCATTAAATCTTTAATGACTGTTTCCTTAACATAATCAGCAAAGTTATTAGAAGTTATACCTTCAATTTTACTTTCACCAGGATTTAATGCTGCTTTTATATCATATTTAAGTGCTTCATCATATTCCTCTTGAGATATTTTATTTTGCTTAAGCATCTCATCAAGTACCAATAATTGTCTTTCAACAGAGAGTGGATTATATACACAAGCATATTTTACTGAGCCTACGTAAATATATCCTACTATGTCCTCTTCAGCTATACCTTCTAAATCATCCAATCCAATTCGTCTATATGGTGTATAACGTGCTGTACTTTTAGGAATTCCAGCAAGAAGAGCTGATTCTGCTAAATTAAGCTCGCTTACATCCTTTGAAAAATATGCATAAGCTGCAGCTTGAACACCATGTATACTTGGTCCAAGTGGGATAGTATTAAGATAGTTCTCTAAAATCTGATTCTTTACCAATACTCTTTCCATTTTAATAGAAAGGTATGCTTCCATTATTTTTCTTTCCCATGATTTTTTGTTAGATAAGTATAGGTTTTTAACAAGCTGTTGAGTAATTGTACTAGCACCTCTACCTTTTAAATCTCCAGATTTAATATTGCTAAATACTGCACCCATCAAGCCTTGAATATCTATTCCAAAATGCTTTTCAAATCTTTTATCCTCAATAGCTATAAATGCTTCCTGCAAAAGCTTTGGCATTTTACTTAATTCTACTATTTCACGATTTTCGTTTGCATCTTGAATTTTCTCAATCATATTGCCATCTTGATCTAGTATAAATGAATTCTGAGTCAATGTACCAAGTACATTTGTAGGATCAATCTTTGGTGCGTCCTTTATAATATCAAGAACCATTTTTCCAACTATAAAAACACCAACAACTATAGCTATTAATATAAGCAGAAATAATATTCTAAAAATTTTAATTTTCTTTCTTCTTTTTTTCTTTTTACCTTTATTGTTTTGATTGTTCTGAGTATTATTTGTATTTTTTTGTTTATTCTCATTGGCCATAATAACACACATTCCTTTCCTTTAAAAAAGCGCGTCCGTTGTAGAATGCACTAATTTTAAATACTTAGCCTTAAGATGATTAAGGCACTACACGCATTATTATATCATATGTATTTTAATATTGCAATTAGCAATAATACTCCACATATAAAAATAGATATTGGGAATACAGCTAGTATAAGTAGGTTTTGCTTTCTTCCGACGTGCTTCTCAATAATAGTAT
>JBPOHM010000386.1:0-5421 GCA_052035585.1 Bacillota bacterium | reverse complement strand
TCTTTATATATATCTAAAAAGCTTGTTTCAAATTTTCTATTAAACTCACCTATGCTTATTCCTTTATTCATTCTAAGTCCAAGCATAATATACTCAAACATTTTACTCTCTTTAGTCAATACTTCATTTAGCTGTCTAAATCTTACTTGCTCATTATCCTCAATATTGTCCTTAAATTTCTCTATATCCTCACAATAGATATTAATATCACTTATGTTATTATACCTTTTATCCTCAAAGCAAGAATGAGCAAATGGTCCAAAGCCTATATAATCTCCACTAGTCCAATATTTAATATTATGCTTACACTCATAACCAGCTTTACTGAAATTAGATATTTCATACTGTTCAAGCTCATTATTTTCCATGAACTCACATCCAGCATAATACATTTCTCTTTCTAAATCATCATCCAAAGCACTAATTAGACCTTTTTGCTCCATTAAAAACATTGGAGTTCCTTCCTCGAGCTTCAGTGAATAAAAAGAAATGTGTTTAACTTCTTCTTTTATTATCTTAGATAATGTGTTTAAAATACTCTCGACCGTTTGAGATGGTATGCCAAACATGACATCAGCATTTATATTGCTTATTCCAGCCTCTTTTATAGCTCTGATTGCTTTAATTGCATCTTCTGAATTATGAAGTCTTCCAATAGATTTTAGTATATTATCATCTAGTGATTGTATTCCTAGACTAATTCTATTTATACCATAGTTCTTGTACATTTTAGCCTTATCACTGTCAATTGAATTTGGATTAGCTTCAATTGTTATTTCACATTCAGCAGATATTTTAAATGTACTTTTTATTTCTGTTAATATTAGTTTTATGTTTTCAGGCTTTAAATATGAAGGGGTTCCTCCACCTATAAATATACTATCTACCTCATAAGCCTTACATTTATTCTTATAGCTTCTTATTTCAATCAGTAATGCATTAATGTACCTATCTTCTAGTTCATCTGTCTTTGTCATCGAGTAAAAATCGCAGTAATTACATTTACGTTCACAAAATGGTATGTGTACATATAAACCAAGCTTTTTCATAATACTGTTCTCCTTATTTAAAAATAGACCACAAAGAGTTTAGCTTTGTGGTCAAATACTATTTTTCATCATCAAATTTAAGAACTGCTAAGAATGCCTCCTGTGGAACTTCAACGCTGCCTATTTGACGCATACGTTTCTTACCTTCTTTTTGCTTTTCAAGGAGCTTTTTCTTTCTTGTTATATCTCCACCATAACACTTAGCTAAAACGTCTTTTCTAAGTGCACTAACAGTCTCACGAGCTATAATCTTACCACCTATACATGCTTGAAGTGGAACTGCAAATAAATGTCTTGGTATAACTTCCTTTAGCTTCTCAACTATTAATCTTCCTCTTTCATAAGCCTTATCCTTATGAACAATAATTGAGAAGGCATCAACAAGCTCTCCATTTATAAGTATATCCATTTTAACTAGCTCTGATCTTTGATATCCTGCTAAATCATAATCCAATGAAGCATAGCCTCTTGTTTTTGATTTTAAAGCATCAAAGAAATCATATATTACCTCATTAAGTGGCATCTTATAGTGCATTATAACTCTAGTTGCCTCTAAATATTCCATGTTTACGAAAACACCACGTCTATTTTGACATAATTCCATTATAGCTCCAACATATTCAGTAGGTGTCATGATTGATGCATCAACTACAGGCTCTTCCATATAGTCAATTTCAGTTGCTGGTGGCATATTAGTAGGATTTTGCATAATTAATAGTTCACCATCAGTCTTGTAAACCTTATATATAACACTTGGTGTAGTTGCAATTATATCAAGATTAAACTCTCTTTCAAGTCTTTGCTGTATAATTTCCATATGTAGAAGGCCTAAAAATCCACATCTGTATCCATAACCTAAAGCAACTGATGTTTCAGGCTCAAACACTAATGATGCATCATTAACCTGGAGCTTTTCAAGTGCATCTCTTACATCATTAAAATCTCCACCTTCTGCTGGATAAACTCCACAATAAACCATTGATGTAACCTTCTTATATCCAGGTAGTGGCTCTTTAGCTGGATTATCAGCATCAGTAATAGTGTCACCAACGTTACAGTTTCTTACTTCCTTAATACTAGCAGCTAAATATCCAACATCACCAGCATATAGGCAGTCAACAGGCTTTTGATTTGGAGAAATAATTCCTACCTCAGTAACCTCAAACTGCTTACCAGTTGACATCATTTTTATTTTAGTACCCTTTCTAACCTGTCCCTCTTTAACTCTTATAAAGGCAATAACACCCTTATAGCTATCATAATATGAGTCAAAAACAAGAGCTCTTAGAGGGTCATTCTCATCACCTGTTGGTGGTGGTACTAATTTTACAATAGCTTCAAGAACTTGATCAATATTAATATTTTCTTTTGCTGATATTAGAGGAGCATTTTCACAATCAAGTCCAATTACATCCTCAATTTCTTTCTTTATTTCATCAGGTCTTGCACTAGGTAAATCTATCTTATTAATAACTGGAACAATCTCTAGATTTAAATCCAAAGCTAAATAACAGTTTGCTAAGGTTTGTGCTTCTATACCTTGAGCAGCATCAACAACTAAAACAGCACCTTCACAAGCGGCTAAGCTTCTTGATACCTCATAGTTGAAGTCAACATGACCAGGAGTATCTATAAGGTTTAATAAATACTCATGACCATCCTGTGCCTTATAAACAAGTCTGATGGTTTGAAGCTTAATTGTTATTCCTCTTTCTCTCTCCAAATCCATGTTGTCCAAAACCTGCTCTTGCATTTCACGAGCTGTTAATAGTCCTGTATTTTGAATCAATCTATCAGCTAAGGTAGATTTTCCATGATCTATATGTGCAATTATTGAAAAATTCCTAATAAACTTTTTTCTATCCAAGGTGTTCCTCCTGTTAATTCTTAAGTACAAATCCAATCTCTTATAATATTTAGATTATCAAAAAAATCTTCGAATTATATTATAACAAAGATTGGTATAATTTTAAAGCATTAATTTTTTCAAACTTAAATTTTTAATTATCAGCTTTAAATTAAATTAATAAAATATTATTTATTTATTTCAACAATTGCATTATATAAAATCTCAGAGACAAAATCTGCTGTAACCTTTACCTCATCATAGCTGTTCAAATGACTTCCCATCTCTATTAAAAGTGAATAATCACTAATATTTTGATTAAAATATGCACCATCTCTAATGCTAATTCCTCTACATAATCCTGGATATAATTCATCTGAAATAGACTTTACTATGCTTGCAACTTTTTTTAATTCTTCAATATTTTTATTTTTATTGCCTATAATCAAAGAAAATGTAGCAATATACTCATCATTAATTTTAACCCTTGTAGTTGATTCTAATATTTTTTCGTAGTTTGACTCTGCATTTGCTCCATCTCTATGTATATCTATCACTAAATTTTTCTTATTCTTGTCTAGATTATCTTTTATTAATTTCTTTGAATTACTATAGGCTAAATTATATGAAGGTAAATCATTATAATCCTTTAAATGATTTATTTCTAAACCACAATTTATTAAATTCTTTGCTATAATATCTCCAATCCCTATTATATTTAAGCTTTCATCCTCAGAGCGATAATTACTTCCTGAATTCTCTTTAAAAGCCTCTGTGGCATGAGTATGAAGTAATGTTATTTTCATCTTCTCATTAATTTGCTTGCTCTGAGTTTTAAAATCCCTTATTGTATTACTTAACCTAGATGCAACAGTTGTATTATCATAAACCTTAAAAAATTTACTTTTAATGTCATCAGTTATTACTGTATTTTTCACTTCTGCTTGATTTTCATTTCCTGTTGCTTTATATAATTCAATATCATCATAATTTATATAAGCCTTATTTTCTAAGGCTTGTGAACTAGCAATTATTATATTTTTATTATAATCATAGCTATCGTCTTCTGTGTTCTCTTTAAAGGTCTCTTTAAAAAACACATTAAAATATGATATAATCTTTTCAATTATACCACTATATTTTATCTTTTTTTCTTCTTCCTTATCTAATAAAAATATTGACTGTGCTTGTTGATTTTCTTTCCTTTCCTGTGCCATTTTATATACATATCTATAGCCTGTAAATAAAATCATTAAGCACACAATTGCTATCATATAATAAGTTACTACTGATGACCTTTTTCTTTTCATAATACACCTCGTATATAGTTAAAATAAACTTTCCTAACTATATATATGAGAGATATTATGATTTAATGATTAGTATTTTTATTAATATCCAGGATGCACTGCTCTATTTATGATTTCAGCTATTATATCAGACAATATTTCAACAAGCTCATCAATTTCATTTGGTGTTACATAGGTATCATTAAATCTAGGATTTAAAACTTCTTTAATAAATCCCATTTTTTCTTGATCGTCTAATTGTCCTAAAATACCAAGTGCTTCATCAACCACAGAAATCCTATGACTTAGCTTCTTTTTCATCAAGTCTATCGAATCACTTACTATTGTAGCAGTGTCAACCACTGTAGGAACACCTATAGCTGCTATCTTGATTCCCATGCTTTCCTTATTTAATGAGCCCTGCATATTTCCTATTCCCGAGCCAGGTTCAATACCAGCATCTGTTATTTGTATTACAGAGCATAACCTATTCATGCTTCTTGATGCCAAAGCATCTATAGCAATTATCATTGTTGGTTTTATTCTATCAATAAGCCCTTTTATAGTATCCTGAGTTTCAATACCGGTCACACCCATAACACCTGGAACTAGAACAGCTAGCTCATTATAGTCCTCATCATATTCCTTATTATAGGTTTTAAAATATTGTCTTGTAACCTTGATTTTATCTATTGTTCTAGGACCTAATGAATCAGCTGTGACACGTCTATTTCCTAAACCAACTACCAATACCTTTTCTCTGTTTATATTAACAATACTCTTTAAATTACTCGATAAAATATCTATTACTTCTTTTCTAGACTCATCTGTTAAATGCTTAAAGCTAGGTGTTTCATAGCTAATATATTTACCTATCTTTTTACCAACAATTTTTTCTGCTTCCTTATCAACTATTTCAATTTTAATAAGATCACCATGGGATAAATCCTGTTTCTCTAGTATTACCCCCTCACACTTTTTTGCCAAGCCCTCATGTGCTTCATAAGCAAGGTCTGTACGTGTCATATAATTTCCTCCAATAATTTTTTGATTATTACAAAAATATTATTGTTTTTTTTAATTTTTTTATTCTTTCCTATTGATTTTTGTTTAATAAGCTTGTATAATAGATACGTTATGTTTAGATATTTATCAGTTGCGACTTTATGTTCCGTGTCTCAGTCGCACTAATGATATTATAGAATTTGTTAATCAAGTTCATATTATTAACAACATG
>JBPOHM010000249.1:0-19262 GCA_052035585.1 Bacillota bacterium | reverse complement strand
TTAAAAATTACATTTAACGAGGTGCAATTATGAATGTAGGAGAAGCTATAGGTTATATGTTAGCAGTAGTATTTTTACTACTTTCAATAGTATTTGCTTTAACTAAAGAAAAGGGTGCTAATTTATTGTCAGGTTTTAATACAATGCCAAAATGGAAGCGTGAAAATTATGATAAGGCTAGAATTAGTAAGGATACAAGAAATAAAACTTTTATATGGTTTTTACTATTTTTAGTTGCCGGAATTTTATCAAGACTAGTATCAAAATATATAGGTGTTGTTGTTTTAATATTTTGGTTAATAATGTTTTTTGCAACAGAAGTAAAATGGGATACAGAAAAAGCCTTTGGTAAATATAAAATAAAAGATTAAGCCAAAACTAAAGGGACTGTCTCAAAATAAATTTGAGATAGTCCCTTAATTAATTTCATAAACTATTTTAACTTAGATACTTCTATTCTTTGTATTGCTTTTTTCAGTGCAACCTCAGCTCTAACAAAGTCAATACCCTCTTGCTTTTCTTCAAGACGTTTTCTTGCTCTTTCCTTAGCTGCTTCTGCTCTGTCAACATCTATCTGATCTGCCCATTCAGCAGTATCAGTAAGTACTGTAAGTTTGTTGTTATCTACCTTAATGTATCCTTGCGAAAGAACTGCATATCTTTCTTTTCCATCATGCACTACCTTCATCTTTCCTATTCCTAAAGGAGCTACATAAGGGTCATGATTTCTTAATATACATACATCACCAGTGATTGTTCTCAGAACTACTCTTTCTGCATTTCCTGAATAAAATACATTTTCAGGTGTAACAATTTCTAGCAAAAATTCTTTTTCTGCCACAATTATCACCCTTTCTTATTTTCCTTCTCTCATTTTATTTGCTCTTTCAACAACCTGTTCAATAGTTCCAGCAAACATAAAGGCTTGTTCTGGTAAGTCATCATATTTACCTTCTAATATTTCACTAAATCCTCTAATTGTCTCTTTAAGTGGAACATATTGACCTTTCATTCCGGTAAATTGTTCAGCAACTGTAAATGGCTGAGAAAGAAATCTTTGTATTCTTCTTGCTCTTGTAACAACTAATTTATCCTCATCAGATAATTCATCCATACCTAGTATAGCGATTATATCTAACAGTTCATTATACTTTTGTAATACCTCTTGCACTCCACGAGCTACTCTATAATGCTCTTCTCCAATTATTTGTGGATCCAAGATTCTAGAAGATGATTCAAGAGGATCAACTGCTGGGTATATACCCATTTCAGTTATTTTTCTTGACAAAACTGTAGTTGCATCAAGATGGGCGAATGTTGTTGCAGGAGCAGGGTCTGTTAAGTCATCTGCTGGAACATAAACAGCTTGAACCGATGTTATAGAACCCTTCTTAGTTGATGTAATTCTTTCTTGCAATTGTCCCATTTCTGTTGCAAGTGTAGGTTGATAACCAACGGCACTTGGCATACGACCTAGAAGTGCTGAAACCTCAGATCCTGCCTGTGTAAATCTGAATATATTATCAATGAAAAGCAATACGTCTTGCTCCTCTTGATCTCTAAAATGCTCTGCCATAGTAAGTCCAGTAAGAGCAACTCTCATTCTCGCTCCAGGTGGCTCATTCATCTGTCCGAAAACCATTGTAGTTTTATCAATAACTCCTGATTCAATCATTTCATGATATAAATCATTACCTTCTCTTGTTCTCTCTCCTACACCAGCAAATACTGATAATCCACCATGCTCTGTAGCAATATTGTTAATAAGCTCTTGAATAAGAACTGTTTTACCAACTCCAGCTCCACCGAACAAGCCTATTTTACCACCTTTTGAATATGGGCACATAAGGTCAACTACCTTAATACCTGTTTCAAATATTTCTGTGCTTGTTTGTTGTTCTTCAAAAGAAGGTGCTTTTCTATGAATTGAGGCCTTTTGGATATTATCTAAAGGACCTTTATTATCTATAGTTTGACCTGTTACATTAAATAATCTTCCGAGTGTTTCACGACCTACTGGAACCTTTATAGGAGAACCTGTATCTATTGCTTCCATACCTCTTACAAAACCATCTGTTGAATCCATGGAAATACATCTAACAGTATCTTCACCTATATGCTGAGCAGCTTCAACCACTATAGTTTTACCATTTAAATTAATTTCTATAGCATTTAATAAATTAGGAAGATAGCCCTGTTCGAATTCTATATCAACAACAGGTCCTATAACTTGCTTTATTCTTCCAATATTTTTGTCCGCCAAGAATATTCACATCCTTTCATTTGTACTAATTTTACTGTATCTTTCTACGAAAGTGCTTCTGCACCACCGACTATTTCTGATATTTCTTGAGTTATTGCAGCCTGTCTAGCTCTGTTTTTAACTAATTCCAAAGCCTTTATAATTTCATCTGCATTGTCTGTCGCATTTTCCATTGCCAACCTTCTAGAACCAGATTCACTAGCAGAAGCCTCAATCATTGCTCCATATAAAGTACTGATTATATATTTTGGAATTAAAATATCTAATACAGTTTCTTCTGATGGATCAAATCTTGTTAATGCTTTATATCCTTTTTTATCTGCAGTTTTTTCACTTTCTTCAAATGTAGCTGGCAAAAGCTTAATTATGGACGGAATATACGAAATTGTACTATTAAATTGAGTATAAACAATATTTATTTCATCAACCTCTCCATTTAAGTATAGAGAGATTGCCTTTTCTCCAATGTGTCTTGCATCAGAAGCATTAGGGCTCTCAGATATTCCTGTATAGCTTTCTATAACATTGTAACCTCTTTTTCTAAAGTAATCTCTACCTTTTATTCCAACAGTTATAATTTTTGCTGTATCCTTATCCTTTATATTGTTTTGTAAAAGCTTATTGACATTTGCATTGTATCCACCTGCAAGTCCTTTATCAGATGTTAATAAAATATAAAGAGTGTTTTTTACTTCTCTTTTATCAATAAATGGATGCTTAATTCCTTTTGCATTAGCCAAGACATCTTTAATACTTTCTAAAACATTTGTAAAATAAGGTTTTGACTTCTCAAGTCTAACTCTAGCTTTCTTTAGCTTTGAAGTAGATACCAGCTCCATAGCTTTAGTAATTTGCATGGTACTGTTGACACTTTTAATACGTCTTTTAATGTCATTTAATCCTTGAGGCAAATTGACACCTCCCTATTTAAAGCTCTTTTTAAAAGCTTGAATTGCTAAGTCTAATTTTTCTTTTAAATCATCAGACAATTGTTTAGTTTCTTTTATTTCTTTACCAATTTCTGGATGTTCTATATCCATAAATTTATAAAATTCGTTTTCAAACTCAGCTATTCTTTCTACTGGAATATCTGATAGATATCTTTTACTTGCTAAATATATAAGCATTATTTGATTCTCAACTGAAATAGGCTTATATTGTGGCTGTCTTAAAACATGCATCAATCTTTCACCATGCTCAAGAGTTTCTCTTGTTTCTTTATCAAGGTCAGAACCAAATTTAGAGAATGCAGCAAGCTCTCTATATTGTGCTAGCTCAAGCTTCAATGAAGCTGCTACACTTTTCATTGCCTTAATTTGTGCAGATCCTCCAACTCTAGATACTGAAAGTCCAGCATTTATAGCTGGTCTATGTCCTGAGTAGAAAAGCTCGCTCTCCAAGAATATTTGACCATCTGTTATTGATATAACATTAGTTGGTATATATGCTGAGATATCACCAGCTAGAGTTTCTATTATCGGTAATGCTGTTATAGAACCACCACCGTATTGTTCGTCGAGTCTAGCAGCACGCTCAAGTAATCTAGAGTGTAAATAGAATACATCTCCAGGGTAAGCTTCACGTCCTGGTGGACGACGAAGAAGTAAGCTCATTGCACGGTATGCAACAGCATGCTTAGACAAATCATCATAAATTATTAAAACATCCTTACCAGCATACATAAATTCTTCTGCCATTGCTACGCCTGCATATGGAGCTATGTATTGAAGCGGAGCTGTTTCACTTGCTGTAGCTGAAACTATAATTGAATAGTCCATAGCTCCACCATTTAATAGAGTTTCATATATTTTCGCAACAGTTGATTTTTTCTGACCTATTGCAACATATATACAAATCATATTTTGACCTTTTTGGTTTAAAATTGTATCTATTGCAATAGCAGTCTTTCCTGTTTGTCTATCTCCTATTATTAACTCTCTTTGACCTCTTCCTATTGGAATCATAGAATCTATAGCTTTAATACCTGTTTGCAAAGGGACAGTAACAGATTTTCTTGTAATAACTCCAGAAGCCACAGCCTCTATTGGTCTATATTTATCAGTATTAATAGCACCTTTTCCATCTATTGGTTGACCAAGAGCATTAACAACTCTACCAATCATTGGTTCACCAACAGGAACCTCAACTATTCTATTTGTTCTTTTTACTGTATCGCCTTCCTTAATACCCTCATCATTTCCAAGAAGAACACAACCAACATTATCTTCTTCAAGGTTGAGAGCCATACCATATACATCATTACCAAAATCTAAAAGCTCACCTGACATACAATTTTCAAGTCCGTGAACTCTGGCAATACCATCACCAACCTGTATAACAGTACCAACGTCTACAGTATCTAATTTATTCTCATATCTTTTAATCTGCTCTTTAATTATTTGACTGATCTCTTCTGGTCTGAGATTCATAGCTTCTCACCTCTAATCCTAAACGACTAATTTATTTAAACTGTTTTCTAAATCTTCTAGTTTACCCTTTAAAGTTCCATCGATGACTAAATCGTTAAATCTAACCTTTAGTCCTCCAATTAAGCTTTTATCAACTATATTTCGAACTTCAACGGTTTTCTTAGATTTTTCACTAAGCTTTTTCTCTAATTTTTTAATTTGATCATCACTAAGACTAATTGATGAATATACATCTGCTCTTACAATACCTTTATAGTCACATGCTATTCTATCAAACTCTCTTGCTATTTCAAGAATATGATTTATCCTTCTCTTTTCAACAAGTATCTTAATAAAATTAACGATTTCTTTGTTTATTTTACCTCCGAATGTCTCATCAATAATTTTTTTCTTTTCATTAATGTTAATTCTAGGAGTCTTTAATATTTCAAAAAAATCTTTATTTGAGTTTAAAACTTCATTTATGAATGCCATTTCATTCATAAATTCGTCGACTTTATTTTCTTCAACACAAATATCAAATAGAGCTGTTGAATATGTTGTTGAAATTAAACCGGCCATTCTAAATCTCCTACCTCTTCTATGAATTTATCAACCAGTTTACTATTTTTATTCTCATCAACTTCAGATTCTAATACCTTTGATGCTGCTAAAATAGCAATAGAAGATATTTCATTTTTTGCTTCATTTAATATTTTCTTGCGCTCTAATTCTATATCTCTTTCGGCTTTGTGTTTAATTGCAACTGCTTCAGATTTAGCTTCTTTAATAATGCTATCTGCCTTTTGGTTTGCACTTGTCACCGCTTTATCAATGATTTGCTTACTTTCAGCTTCTGCATTATTTAACTTTTCTAGATAAGTATTCTTATATTCATCTGCTTCTTTAAGCTTTCTATCTGCTTCATTTATTGAATCTTCAATTGATTTTCTTCTTTTCTCCATAAACTCTGTAACAGGAACGAATAAAAGCTTCTTTACAATCAAATAGAATATCCCAACATTTATAAGCATGATAAAAAATGTTGCATTAAGTTCGACAAGTCCTAATTTTGCTAAAGCACCCATCATTTGCCTCCTATTATTTTAATTGTTAGTTAATTATTTATTAGCCTAATAATTTAATAAGCGGATTTGCAAACAATAATATTAATGCTATAACTAAACCATAAATACCTGTTGTTTCTGCAACAGCACATCCAAGAAGCATTGTTTTGATTATATCTCCTTGAGCTTCTGGTTGTCTTCCAACTGTTTCTGCTCCTCTACCAGCAGCATATCCTTGACCGATTCCAGGTCCTATACCTGCTATCATTGCTAATCCTGCTCCTATTGCTGAGCATGCTAAAATTAAACCTTCATTTGTAATTGACATCTTATTTTCCTCCTAAATTAAATAGTTACTTTTTATTATTTTATTTTTTATTCCATAGCTCCTGATACATTTATCATTGTTAACATCGCAAAAATAAATGATTGCAATATACCTGAAAATATATCAAAATAAAAATTCAAAGGCAATGGTATAGCTAATTGAAAAATAGGCAATGCATTTGGCCCAAATATAGCTGTACTTAAACCTTTTAAAACACCATAAATTAAATCCATTATTATTAGTCCTCCAGCTAAATTACCAAATAGACGAAAGCCTAATGATATAGGTGTTGCGACTTCACCTAATAAATTTATAGGTGTTAGTAAAAACATAGGTTCAGTTAATCCTTTCAAACGACCAACTACACCCTTTGATTTTATAGCATTGTAGTTAATCATACAAAATGTAATAATCGACAATGCCATGGTTGCATTTAGATCTGCTGTTGGAGGTCTAAGTCCAATAAATCCAACAGTATTAGCAACTGCTAAAAATATTAGCAAGGTGCCAACATATGGAGCAAATCTTACTTTATCAGGTCCCATTGTCTGTTTTGTTAGATTTGTAATCACGTCTACCAGCATTTCCACCACGTTTTGAACTTTATTTGGTATTCGTTCATAATTTCGTGTTATAAGTATAAATACAACAGCTAAAACAGCCATAATTAGCCATGTAACTGTAACAGTATTTGTTATTGGAACAACAATATTTGTAAACGGAATTTTAAACTCGAAAACAAGTATAGGTCCAAATCCTTCCATTATTTATCCTCCTTCCTCTTGATGATGTTTTTGAAAAAATTTTTGCTACCTTGAAATTGTGTAAAAAATATAATTTGTTTTATTAATAAAAGCCCAATTATTACAGCAAAACTGTTTAAATAATCAGCTTTTAGTCCTATAATTAAAACTATCCCTGTTATAAGCATACGGATAAAGTAATTAGTACCAGCATAAATTTGAGCCTTTTGTGGGCTCATCATTGATGCTTTATATAGTGTTCTACCTAATAATAAGAAATTTAATATACCAAATACTCCCCCAAATATGTAACCCATAATCCATGACATAGGATTACTTGTGACAAAAAAAGAAAGTATCATTAATACTATTAGTGCAGCAACATCTATTACTATTATTTTATATTGTAAATCAATAACTTTTTCCAAAATTATTACCTCATTACTTATTATTTTTAATAGAATTCATAATTATTCTATAAACACTTAAATAAACTGAAATTACACCAATTATAATAAATATAATTTTAAATATAATGCCACTATTAAGGAATTTATCAATTTCATTTCCTAAAAAAATAGACAATAGTATAGTGGTGATAAAAATAAATCCTATTTGTGTTATTAAAGCTAAATTTTTTAATATTTTTAATTTATTATTCATTTATTCTACTCTTTTTATACTAATATTATTAGCAATTTTTACATTTGAATACATTATATAATAATTGCTAAATTTAGACAAGTAAAATGTTAAAAATAAATAATGTTTTTTTGTTTTAAAATTAACAATTTTCCACTCTCCAAGAAATATCATTCTACTGACCAATATCTTTTAGATACATAAAAAAAGCATATAAAATGTCGTAATACAAGCATATTAAGTATCAACATAATATGTTTGCATAATAAATTACGAATTTATATGCTTTATTGTGAATTACAATATTCCTCCACCTATAAATTCTTTAAGAATAGAGGTTTTTGGTATTGCATTTTCGTTTTCAATAGTCTTGAAGTAGCTTAAAAATTTTAATAATCTCTGTCTTTCAGGATAGAATTCACTATCCTCCTTTACCTCCTCTATAAGAGGAACAGCGTATTTTTTAAGTATTCCTAATTCATATGTCAATGATGAATTAAACATTGCATCTGAATTTTCTTGGAAAGGAAAGATATACTTTTCTTCTCCCTTTCTTACGCTTTCCCACATCTTCATTGTGCTCTGAGCGTTATGTCCTCTAAATTGATTATCTCTAACTATTCTTCTAATCAATCTAGTATCAGCTGTTGATATCATATTATGATTATCAATACTTAACTGAGTTAATGCACTGATATAGATTTTAAATTTATTTTTTGGTTCAATATGCCAAGTAAGTTTATCGTTAAGTCCATGTATACCTTCAACTACTATTATATAATCCTTAGTAAGCTTTACAGGCTGCTTATCATAAATTCTTCTTCCGGTCTTAAAGTCAAAGGTTGGAATTTGTACCTCTTGACCATTCATCAATGCTAATAAATGATCATTGAACAATTCAATATCAAGTGCATCTATTGTATCAAAATCATAATTTCCATTTTCATCTCTTGGTGTTTTCTCTCTATCTACAAAATAATCATCTAATGAAATAGCATATGTTTTTTTACCATTTACTCTTAATTGTATAGATAATCTACTAGCAAAAGTTGTTTTTCCAGAGGATGAAGGTCCTGCTATTAATACAATTCTTATGTCTTTGTTCTCTGAAATTTCATCTGCTATATATGCTATTTTCTTTTCATGAAGTGCTTCATTAACTAAAATTAAATCATGTATTTTATTATTAATAATATGCTCATTTAATGCTCCAACATGAGCTACTTCCATGATATCTCCCCAATCTTCAGATTCTTTAAATATCTTTGCAAGCTTTACATCTTCAGAATATTCAGGAAATTCATTTGTGTTCTCTTTAGATGGATAACGTAGTATCACACCTGATTGGAATAGCTTTATATCAAATTTATAAATAACATTGGTATTTGGAGCAACATAACCATAAAACATATCATAATATCCATCAAGCTCATAGACTCTAATGCTTTTAGTATCCCAATTTGCTAATAAGGATAGTTTATCCGTCATACCTTGATTTGAGAATATTTCGTTTGCTTTATCAATTGAAAGCATAGACTTATTAATAGTTATATTACTATCAATAATTTCTTGCATTCTATTTTTTATTTTCTGTATGTCTTCATCAATAAGTGTTCTATTTAATTTAATTTCTGAAAACAAGCCCTTGTTTAGAGAGTGTTCTATGGTGACAATTGAATTATGCTGTCCATCAAAATCCTCTGTATCCTCATATAAATCCTTACAAGCCTTTATGTAAATAAAGCTAAGTGTTCTTATATAAACTCTCATTCCATCTGGGTTTTTAATATCTAAAAATTCAACTACATCGTTTTCTGAAAAAGAGTTATAGCTAAGCTCCTTTAAAGTATTATTTACCTTTACTAATAAGTACTTATAGTAATCATCCTTATAAATCCTTTTTAGTAAATCATATGCAGTTTCATTTTGCATAACTTGAACAATCTTACCTTTTTTATTCTCTTCTAAATTCTTAACAATAATATTCATAGTATTATTTCCTTTTTATTAAATTTTTTTGGAACATTTAGTATATAGGATACGTCATAACAAATAGTTTAATTAAACTAATTTTCCCACTCTCATATAGTGGTTGAGTTATAATCCGGAATAATTCAGCCACTATAACTTTTAGACAATTTAATTTTAACTTAATAAACTTAAGATAAACTTAATATTTATATGTTATATATCGGATGTTTAGTATAATAATTTACTGTAAGTATAATTATTTATTTTTATACTTTTATAATGGATTTATTTAAAGATATACAATTGGAAATATTGTATTAAAAAGGATTATAGAATATTAATTTAGCAATTTTACAAATAAATTATAAAAATAATTTGTCGAAAATATTGAAAATTCTATTTTATTGTGATATTATAATTATATTAATAATGTCAATTACATAAACCTTATTGACTTTATTAATCTTTTTTAACATTAGAAAAGACTACAAATTTTATCATTGGAGGCAAATGTGAAAGCGATTATCAATTGGTTTAAGGATTTATTTTATAATGCTACAGATTATGCAATAATATTTTGTGTTATAGCTGTCGTAGCTGTTGTATTGTTCTGGAGATTTGATATTTTATTTAATTTGAAAGTTGATAAAGATGTTCTAAAACCAAATCCAATAAATATATCAGACAATTCAGACTCTAAAAAGCCCGATTCAAATAATGATAATTCTGACAGCAATCCAAGTGATGAAAATAAAGACAAAGAAGATAATCCTAATGGTGATAACAATCAAGAGGGAGGAGATAACAACCCTACTCCTGATGACAAAACACCTGATAATGCTTCTAATCAAAATGATATTGTTCCTGATGGAACAGAAATTAGCTTTACTGTACCTGAGGGTTCATTCCCAAGTAAAATAGCTGATATATTAATTGATAAAAAGCTAATTACGGACAAGCAGTTGTTTTTAAATAGAAGTATGGAGCTAAAATTAGACACAAAATTAAAATCAGGTGATTTTAAAATTAAAAAAGGAACACCACTAGATGATGTTATAAAGATAATAGCAAAGCAAAACTAATATACAATAAGACAGTGGGATATATCTCCTGTCTTTTTTTTGCAATGATAAATTAAAATAACTTTTTTTATAAAGTAATTATGCTTATAAACGCTAATTAAATTATTGACAATTATCTTTATTACAAATAAAATAATAGGTGTGCTAATAATTATTTAAAATATTTATAAATATTAGTTTTTAATGAAATTCTTAAAGGAGGATTTATATAATGAAAATTCTTATGACTGGTAACGAAGCTATAGCACGTGGTGCTTATGAAGCTGGAGTTACTGTTGCTTCTGCCTATCCTGGTACTCCTAGTACAGAAATTATGGAAAATTTCTCACAATATGAAGGTGTACATGCTGAGTGGGCAGTAAATGAAAAGGTTGCATGTGAGGTTGCAGCTGGAGCATCTATACGTGGAGCTCGTGCATTTGCAGCTATGAAGCATGTTGGTTTAAACGTTGCTGCTGATGGATTTATGTCATATGCTTACCATGTAACTAATGGTGGATTTGTTCTAGTAACAGCTGACGAACCAAATATGCATTCATCACAAAACGAACAGGACAACAGATATTTTGCTCTATTTGGAAAAACTGCACTTATAGAACCAAGTGATTCTCAGGAATGTCTTGATTTCATGAAGGAAGCTTTTGAAATAAGTGAAAAATACGAAACTCCAGTGTTATTCAGAGTAACAACTCGTACTTGTCACTCGAAATCAATAGTTAATACCGGGGAAAGAGTTGTTCCACCTATCAAGAATTATGTAAAAGATATTAAAAAGAATCTTATGGTACCTGCTATTTCAAGAGCAAGACACCCAGAGATTGAAAATATTAGACTTGCAGGATTACAAGAATACTCTAATAACTGTTCTTTGAATAGAATTGAGTATAACAATACATCTATCGGTATCATAACTAGCGGTATTTCTTATCAATATGCTAAAGAAGTTATGGGAGATAATGCTTCTTACTTAAAAATAGGATTTGTAAATCCTCTACCAGATAAAATGATAAAAGAATTTGCTTCTAAGGTTGACAAGCTTTATGTAATAGAAGAAAATGATCCTTTCATCGAAACACAAGTAAGAGCAATGGGAATTAGCTGTATAGGTAAAGATGTATTCCCAATTTGTGGAGAATATTCACCAGAATTATTAAGAGAGATACTCTTAGGTGTTAAGCCTTCTACTGACTATACTACACAAATGGAAGCTCCACCAAGATCACCAGTATTATGTGCTGGATGTCCACACAGAGGATTATTCTTTGAGCTTGGAAAATACAGAACTAAAGCATACTTCAGTGGAGATATCGGATGCTATACTCTTGGAGCAATGGCACCATTAAATGCTTGTGATTCTACAATTTGTATGGGTGGTTCAATAACAGGAGCTCATGGGTTTGAAAAAGCAAATGTAATGAACAATGAAAAAATGAAATCTTTTGCTTTAATAGGAGATTCAACTTTCTTCCACTCAGGAATAACAGGACTTATAAACACAACATACAACAATTCAGCTATTACAACTATAATACTTGATAATAGTATTACAGGAATGACTGGACATCAAGAAAATCCTGGTACAGGTAAATCTATAACTGGTGAAATTGCACAAAAGATAGATATTGAAACATTATGCTATGCTTGTGGAATTAAGAAGGAAAACTTAGTAGTTGTAGATCCTTATGATATTAAAGCTACTAGAGAAGCTCTTAAAAAAGGATATGAAGCTACTGAGCCATTTGTTATAATTACAAAACGTGAATGTGCTTTATTAAAACCAATAATTAAGCAACGTGCTAATATGAAATCTAAGGTTGATCCTGATAAATGTAGATCATGTAAGGCATGCTTGAAATGTGGATGTCCTGCTTTGATTTTTGAAGGCAAAACAAGAATAGACAGCGATGCTTGTAACGGCTGCAGCGTTTGTGTACAAATTTGTCCGTTTGGAGCAATTGAAAGGATAGGTGAATAATATGTCAGATATTAAAAATATACTTTTAGTTGGAGTTGGTGGACAAGGTACCATTCTTACATCAAAAATACTTTCTAAAGGCTTCGTTGAAAACGGATATGATGTTAAGATGGCTGAAATACATGGTATGAGTCAACGTGGTGGTTCTGTTACAACTCAAATAAGATATGGTGAAAAAGTTTATTCTCCAGTTATTGAAAAAGGCTGTGCAGATATAATCGTTTCATTTGAAAAATGCGAAGCTTTAAGATTTTTGACTGATCTTAAAAAGGATGGTATCCTAGTTGTAAATGACTACGAAATGCCTCCAGTTTCTGTAAACATTGGAGCTGCTGAGTATCCAGCTGGAATAATTGAAGAATATCAAAATGTAATAGGAAAAGAAAATGTTCATGTAATTAAGGCTTATGATATAGCAAGAGAACTTGGAAATTCAAAATGTATGAATATTGTATTGCTTGGTTCACTTGTAAAAATGTTAAAGCTTGAAAGCATAGACTGGAAGCAAATAATCAAAGAATCAGTTCCTGAAAAGGCTGTTGAAATGAACTTAAAAGCTTTTGAAAAGGGTTACGAAATTTAATAGTTTATAAAAAAAGCGGTTCCTGCTTCTTACCCAACTTTACCTTGATTTTAATTATGTAGGTAAAGTTGGCTAAAGGCATGAGAACCGTCTTTTTATATATCAGGCTTTCATAGCTACAAAAAAACAAGAAAAATAATAAAGATTTTTCTTGTTTTTTCTTAGGTATTGGCATATTATTTCGTGCAACAAAGTATAAAATACCCTGACTTCTTATATATCGTTTCGCAGTTGCCAAATAGCAAGTTCAGCTTATCTATTGCACTATTTGCACCTTGCTTCTTTTGGATGACTACATATAGCTTTCCACCATTATTTAAATGCTCATATGACTTATCAAAGAACATATAAACTGTTTCTTTACCAGCTCTTATTGGTGGATTAGTTAGGATTCTATCAAATTTTTCTTCAACATTTTCTAATATATTTGACTGAAATACAGTAATTTTATCAGCTACCTTATTTTCTTTAGCATTAATTTCTGATAGCTTTACCGCTCTCTCGTTTATATCTAGCATAGTAATTTTGACATTAGACATTACTCTTGCTAATATAACTCCAACAGGACCATAACCACAGCCCAAATCTAATATGCTTCCTTCAAAGCCCTTTTCATTTTCTACAAAGCTTTCTATCATAGTCATAGTTCCAAAATCAACTGCTGATTTTGAGAATACGCTATTGCTTGTATTAAAGGTAAATTCATTTCCTAATGCATTCCACTTAAACTTATAAATATCATCCTTAGTCGTAGGATTCTTAGTAAAATATTGTTCCATATTCATAATATCCTTTTTATTCTATATAATCTCCAGTAAAATCAACTATTACTGCGCTTTCAACACCATCAATTGCTAAAATATTATTTAAGAAAGAAGTATTATCTTCATTAATTTTAACTTCATATGTTAACTCAGTTGAATTTTTTGTTGTAGTTCTATTCTTTAATACCTTTTTTATGCCTACAAGAGCGTTTGAAACATCGCTACCAGAATTTTGGTCATGTTTAATTATAAGAAGATAAACTCTTTTTTTTGTTCTTATTTGAACCAGTAAAATGTATATTATAGAAATAAATATAGTTCCAATTATTGATATAATATAAAGACCAGCTCCACTTGTAATTCCAATAGCTACAGCCCAAAATAAAAAACCAACATCTAATGGGTCCTTTACTGCTGTTCTAAATCTTACTATAGACAAAGCTCCAACCATTCCAAGTGATAAAACAACATTAGAGCTTATTACTATAACAGTAAAGCAAGTAACTACTGAAACCAATACTAATAGTATGTTGAAATTATTATTATATATTACCCCCTTATAGAAAAATCTATAAATATAATACATAATTATACCACATATAAAAGCAATTAGCATAGACATTATAAAACCTTCTGTGGTTAAATTGCCAGTCTCTTGTAAAAATCCCTTTTTAAAAATATCTGAAAAATTAATCATATATATTTATTCCTCCTTTTGTTTTCTCTACACATTACATATTTCGAAATTGCACACTTTTCAGTCATTGCTGTTCTCAATATGCTTTGAACCTTAGAAGGTAGATAATTGTCATATTTAACTTCTAAAATCATTACATTTTCAGGTAATACTTTTGTTGTCGTAAAATCTTCTTCAAACATATTCAAACTGCTTGTAGAGGCTGATATATCCTTGTCAAAGGTCAATCTAACATTGCCTTCATCCAAAATATATGCCTCTCTTTGATATTCTACTGTTACTACGGGCTTTAGCAAGTTTATCCTATTATATACTAATAGCTCTTTACATAATTTTTCATTTCTATTAAATAAAAAATCATAGTTACCAACCATCAATAAATCATACTCTTCTCTTGATAAATTAACAGCGTCCTTTGATATATATTCGTCATATTTACTCTTGCACTCAAGCTTTATTAAGCTATCTTCTCTCTCATAAGCTCTGACTCTAAATTTCTTTCTAAATCTAGCTCCTGAAATTTTTTCATTCAAAGCAGATCTATATATATCATCAAAATATATACTAGTTATCAAATATCCCTCTTCGCTTTTCATATTAGGATCAGGTTTGAGTATCGTTTTTAGTCTATTTCGAAGTGTATGATATACATTTTCGTTTATATAATATTTCAATTCATGTCTTAAGCTATTTCCTTCATAATTCATAATTCACCTTAATCTATAGTAAATTCTAGTAATCCACTTACATATACGAATCTAATTCCTGAAAACTCATAATGTTCAAGTGAATATTGCTCATTACCTTCACTATCTACAGCTCTTACATCTAAATAGTATGTCCCAGGTTCTAAGCTTATCTCAGTATCAATACCTGTATTTACAATACCTTTTTTCTCAAATAAAATTTTATTTTTTAAATAAGAATCATAAATAGTAACATTATAGGTTATCGTCCTACCTTGATAAGAATAAGAAGGTTCCCATGCAAGATGTAATGTTCCATCATCATTTTTCTCAGGCATAGATACAAACATTGGTGCTGGAAAATTAAAAGCATATAAAAAATTATCAAAATTATTTTGAACTATTTTACTAAAAGAGTTTATATGTTCTATTACCTTATCTGGACTTTTATCTAATATAGCTAAATCCGGATAATATGGTAGCGTCTTTTCAAGAACACGCATATATGAATCAGTATATAAACGAACATTTTCTTCTGTAAAATATTTATCTTTAAGCTCATTCATTTTATTAGTTAATTTTTCAAGATTACCAGGATATTTAAAAAACTTCTTATGCAAAGGAGACATATTGAGCTTCTGTCCAGATCTAAGCGATTTTGCAATTAATTCACTTGGTTCTAATTCCATATTAGAATCAAAGTCCCAAGGTATAAAATACCACGTTTTTGAGTTATTGGGGCTATATATTATATAATTATGGTTTAATATATCTTCAGCACCAACTAACAAACTAAACCCTAACCATGTTAAATAATTATCTTCATTAAAATAAGTAGAAAACAATTCTTCAAATCCCAAGATTGGATTATTTACAGCATCTATTAGTTCTATTAGCTTTGAATGATTTTCAGCCTCTCTAATAGTTAATACTTGTTCAAAATCAGCTTCTGAGTATTCTGGGTCATCAATATCCTTAATCAATGGATTTTTAAGAAAACTAAAATCCCTCGCCTTATACATTGAAGCATTAGAGCTTAAGCTTCTTACTTCTAAAAACTTTTTATTAGGCTGTTCAATATGAGTATATAACCCATAATATTCATATTTTTGCTCATCAATAGGTAAAGATTCATCCTTTATCCATACTCTCATAAAGTTAGTTCTATAGCTTACCATATCAGGTATTGTAGCTAATATATCAGTAGAAAATTTACTCAATATTTTAGTTTCATCTTCAGTGTGTTTATTCAAATTTAAAACAGATTGTCCTAAAAACGGTGTTGCATCATCATCTAGTTTTATCTTATAGCTTTTATATAAATCCCCTCTAGATGAGTTACCTCTAACTCTTATAGTTGCATTAGCTTTATCAGTTATTTTAATAGGGTCTAATTTTTCATCTTCATTTAAAATTTGTATATAACAATTTAAAACAGGATTATATGTGTGGTCTCTTGCTGTATGCTTTGCAAAGTCTGAAAAATCTATAAGCTCTCCATTCTCATCCTTAGTTGGAAAAACTGTTATATAAACATCGTAAATATTATTGTCAGGTTTATCCGGATATATAGATTTATCCTCAACCAATGGCAGACCATTCAAATCGCTTGTTTCTATGTTCCAATCAGTAAGAGAAGAAGTTTCATTATATTTATTTGGTTTTTCGATTTTTATACTTGTTTTAATAAAAAGATATGCAAATATCACTATAGCAAAGCTTAGTGCTGTTAGCAATATCCATTCACTACCTTTATTTATTCTTTTCATTTTCTATTTCCTTCCTCCTTATCCTCTTCTATTTACATAATATAAAGCTATTAATATTTTTTAATCGCCTTCTAAGTAAAATGAAGCTAACAATCCAAGATATTATACCTGAAATCAAAATAGGTAATGGATAATAAGGGTCTTTTAGCTTAAGACATATTAAGCAACTAATTATTTCCAAAATTAAAAATACAAGTGTACTTATTGCTGATGCTTTATAATCTTGAAAATAATATAAAAATATAACAGTAAGATACATACAAGTAACACAAAACATTCCCATTCCTAGTATCATAAACATACTTAATACATGATTACTAATTGATAAAAGTGGAAATACAATTGCAGATATACTTATTAATAAAATAGATATTACAAGTTGCATATCATAAACATAAAACAATTGAAGTTTTACAGTGTTGCTCATACTTACTCTGTTTTTTTCAATAAAATCATAAGTTCCTTCATTTAATGCAGATATATACTTAACATATTTCTCATAAAATACTGTTTCTACCTTTACAACAAACAGTACAAATGCAGGTAAACTTATAACTATTGCAAAAAAAGATGCTAAATCGTAATTTGGAGCTATATTAAATATGCTTACCTTTACTTTCATATCAGAAAAATTCCAATATATTATATTAGTAAAATATAAACCAAGCATATAACTAACACCACTTATAGCTAAGACAAAATGTTTCTTAAAATATCCCAAAAATTCAAAGTACTTATCACTAGGTGCACCAAATGCTTTAACACACCAAAAAACTAGCATAAGAAGGATAAATGCGAATGCAAATGCAAGCGAAGCATATATTGATGCTATCAAAGATACCTTAAAATAAAAATGTACTATTAAAAACACTATTGCCGCAGGAATTAATCCAATAATAAAAGAATATGTAACTTCTTTGTATTCTTTTAGTGCAGACACATAATTCATTACTACATATACATTTGTAACAAGAACACCCAATAAATAATAGTTTATCAACAAAAACATTGAAACCTTATCATTTTTATAAATTAAATAACATAATATAAAATATATGATTCCAGATATCACACTTGCTACTGTCATAGTTCCTAATAACGATGCGCAAATATCATCTTCTTTCTCCATAAAAATTTTATCTGAAATATACCTTGATATTACTGTATTAAATAAAGAAGCTACTAAAATTGCAATTAAAAATTCATACGTAAATGATGCTACAAAAAATAAATTTTCCATTTCTATAGTATTCATTGCATTTACAATTTTAGTTAATACAAAAAGCAAAAGCATAAAAATTATTGTTGGTCCTATTGTACTCATAGTTGCGTATATAGAGCCAATTACTTTTGATGCAAGTGTTCTTTTATTAAATATCTTCCTTAGTTCAAACCCTATACCTGCCATACCTTTGCTTCTCCTAATTCCTTGTATATTTCTCTAAATTTATCTAAATAATACTCTTTCTTGTAATACTTAGAAACACGTTTTTTACCTATCAAACCCATTTTCAATAACTTGTCCTTATTATTTGCACAATTAACAATTTTCTTAGTTAGTGCTGTAGTATCCATAACAGGTACAATAAATCCAGCTTCTCCTAAATCGTCATTTTCATTTCCTTCTAATAGCGTTTTACAATCTCCTACGTTTGTACAAATATAAGGAATTCCAGCGGCCATACCTTCTAAAACAGATAGAGGTTGTCCTTCACTAATACTAGTTAAAAGCAATAAATCAAAATCATTAATATGTTTTAATATATCTACCTGACCATGAAATACAACATCTTCTATTAAAAGCATATCAACTAACTGGCGACATTCTTCATAATATTCTGGGTCTTCATCATAATTGCCTAATATATTTAACCTTGCATTAGGCAAGAGCTTTTTTACATTTAAAAAGGCTAAAAGCATAGTCTTTATATCTTTAATTGGAACTATTCTTACTATAGCACCTATATTAAAATACTTTTTACTTTCCTCTGAACGAACTGGTAAGTTTGAGAGTGCTTCAACATCAACACCATTTGGTATAATTTCTATTTTATCTTCGGGGCAACCAAGTTCAATCTGTAATGTTTTATTAGTTTCAAATAAGCTTGTGACAATACTTGCTTGACTGTAGCTTATTAAAGACATTTTCTTGAAAAAATTAACCCATAGCTCTTTAAATGAACCTTTTAACCAGTTAGAGCGTATTATATCTTCTTCACGCTCTCTAGTATAAATACCATGTTCTGATAATAAAAATGGCTTATTTTTAACATTAGAAGCTATA
>JBPOHM010000314.1:0-4452 GCA_052035585.1 Bacillota bacterium | reverse complement strand
GTTTTGTCACCAAATGAATATGTCATAAAAATTATACGTGATAATAAGCTAATTTCTGAGTGGTTAAATGGTAAAACAATAATATATAATGAAGAATATATAATTAAAAATAAAGTATTGCAGTTCTTACAAAGAGAGTATAAGGATTTTCCTGTGGAGATTGTTAATGGACAATATCAAATTGTAGAAGATGCACAAAAATACAATGAATTTTTAGTAAACAATAAAATTGATGAAAAGATAAGCTCAGATTATTTAGCTGAGTATTTACTAGAAAAGGAAAAAAGATTCTTTTTAAATCTATTCTCAAATTCTAAGGTTAGAAAATATACATATGAGTTTTTAAATATTAAAGGCTTGGCAAATGAAATAGATTTAGTTGAATATAGTTATATACAGGATCAAAGATATGAAGATGTAAAAAATAGTTTAATTTCAAGCTACGAAGGTATTACTAAAGAAACTACTGCAAAAGAGGATTTTATTTATCTTGTAAAATATAATGTTAATGTTTTTGATAATTTATTTAATACAATATATATTGATAATGATGTAAAAATAGTACCAGCTTCAATTTTAATGAAAAATCTAAAAGAAAAATATAACGATTTACCAGTTGAATTAAAAGAAGAAGATGATAAATTAATATATGAGTTTAAACAGGATAGTGCTAAGCAAAAATATTTAGAAATGCTTAGTCTTGAAGAAACAGTGACTCCTTATGAAATGATTAGAGCCCTAGCTTTAATATATAACAATGAGCTAGTAGATGAAATTATATTGGAAAGCAATATAGTTTATTATGCTCAACAGGAGCTTTTAAATTATGGAATTAATCCAAATATTTCTGTAGCTACATGGGAGTATTCAGCTATAAGAGATAAGAGAAATTGGATAAAAAATAATAATAGTGATATTAACATTAGCGCTAAGGATTTATTTGAAAAATTAAAAAAAGATATAGATGTAGAATATGATATAAATGATTACGAAGCAAGGAATATCTTAATTGTTAAGGATAGAGTTGATAAGCAAAAATACTTATCTTATCATCCTATTGATATTTGCTATGATATATCTGAAAAGTCAGTAGCAATGATATCAGAAAGAAATCATGAGCTTAATGGAGTAAATATAGAGATAGAACCAATTAGATATTATCCATATAAAACTCTAGCAGCACATATATTAGGATATTTAGGTAAGATATCACAGGATTATGAAATACAAGAATACTTAGTTAATCAAGCAGATAAATACAGCTTAGATGATATAATTGGAAAAACTGGTGTTGAAGAAAAGTTTGAAAATTATCTAGCAGGACAAAAGGGAAAGAAAACTGTTGCTGTAAACAGTGTTGGAAATATGATTGAATCTGTTGATGAACTTGCACCTGTGCCTGGTGATGATTTATACTTAACTATTGACATGAGATTGCAAGCAAAGGTTGAAGAGGTATTAGAAAAAGGCTTAAAGGGTATTCAAACTGGAGAAGATTATCAAAGTGAGTGGGGAAATTATAAATATTTCCAAGGTCCATTTAAAAATGCAACATCAGGAGCAATGGTTGTTTTAGATGTAAAGACTGGTGAGACATTAGCACTTGCAAATTACCCAGCTTATGACCTAAATTTATTTGCAACAGGTATATCTACAGAGGATTGGAACAGCTTGACTACTGATTCAAAAGACCTTTTAGCACCTAGACCTCTATTTAATATAGCATTACAAACAGCAATTCAGCCTGGTTCAACATTTAAAATGATTACAGCACTTGCTGCACTTGAGAAGGGTATTAACCCTAATGCACAGGTATATTGTGCTGGTAAAATGGAAATAGGTTCAAGACAGTTTGGATGTTGGATATATAATATGTATCGTGGAGCACATGGTTCTCTAAATCTATACGATGCTTTAAGACATTCATGTAACTTCTATTTCTTTGTATCTATGCTTGGAGAAAATCCTGTAACTGGTCAAAAGCATGGAGTACAGCTTAGCTTTAATGAAGTTACTGATATGGCAACAAAATTTGGTTTAAATGATAAGACTGGTATAGAAATTGACGTTCCTAGAGAGGAATATGGCCATGTTCCAAATGCAGAAAATAAAAAATCAACTGCAAAATTTTATTTAAGATTATTCTTGGAAGAGAATCTACAAAATTTTATAAAAGAAGATTATAACATGAGCTCTGAAGAGTTAAATAATGCGATAAAAGTTATAACAGAGTGGATAAACGAAGCTTCTAAGTTATCAGGTTCAGATGTTAGAAATGGATTAAAGAGTTTGAATTTTGATCCAGATAAAATATATAAAGGAAATGATACTCTTGCTGATTATATAAAATATACATTGCTTAATGATTCAGAATGGAAGACTGGCGATAGCTTGAATATATCAATTGGTCAAGGAGACAATGCTTATACACCAATACAGATGGCAAATTATATAGCTACTATAGCAAATGGTGGATATAAGAATAATGTTACTGTTGTTGATAAAATTGTTAAGTATGGAGAATCTGAGCCAATTAGATTTGAAAGAAACTCAGAAAGAATTGAGCTTAATAATTATGATAATCTTGATTATGTAAAAGAGGGAATGAGACGTGTTGCAGCTGACAATGCTGTCTTTAAATCCTTAGGTGTTGAGATCGGTGCAAAGACTGGAACAGCTCAAAAGCAAGGTATAAATCCTGAAACGGGTGAAAAATACGATGATTTTGCATGGTATGTAGTTTATGCTCCTTATGATGATCCACAAATAGCAGTGGCTTGTGTAATTTTCCAAGGTGGCACTGGTACCTATGCTTCACCTATGATAAGAGATATTGTAGCTGAATATTTAGTTCTAAATGGACAATTGCAAAGACCTAATACTAATACTGAGATAACTAATCCATAACTATTAAAAAGATAAAATTAAATAGAAAGGGAAAATATTATGAGCAATAAAATTATAGTAACATCTGAAAAGGAACGTGTTGGAAAAAGCTTGTACAGTGTTAAGCTTGCTTTGGAATTAGCTAAAACAAATAAAAAGGTTGTTGTTGTGGAATTTTCTGAAAGAAATAAAAGCATATCAGAATATTTAGAATTAGAAGAGCAAATTATATATGATTTAAAGGATGCTTTAGATGAAGTTTGTAGCATAGATCAGGCAATTATAAATATAGCTGAAAAGGTTGACCTTTTACCAACTCCAAGACTTAAGGAAAAGCTAAGTGAAATTGAAATAAGCTATTTTGATAAATTAATAGCTGAGCTCGAAAGATATTATGATTATATTATATTAGAGGTTTCACAGCTTAGTAAGGCATACTATATAAATTTAAGAAATATAAACTCTGTTATTATAATAAGTGATAATGAGTTTTCATCCTTAACACATATCAATAATAATTTTGTTTTAGCAACAGAAAATGCTGTAAAAAATAAGTTTATAATAATTAATAAATATAATAGTAATCAAGCTAAAAAGAATGAAGCTCTTAATATTAAGGATTATAATAAAATTTTCCCTAAACCAATAACTTCATTTGTAAAGTATGATGATAGATATGATGGACTAAAGAGTGATTATTTTTTAAATAAAACTAATGATGAGCTATGTAAAACTATAGAGGATTTAGCTTTAAAGATAAGATAAAAAATTAAAAAAGCCCCTTATTATATAAAAAAGTGAGTTATAAAGCTGTAAGCACTTTAATAAAATATAAAAAGGGGTGTATCTATTTTGAATAAGATATTAAAAAGAAGAATTAATATTAAAAGAAAAGAAAATCTTAATAAGTCTCTACTAATACAATTAATTTTTAGTATAATTTTAGTTGTAGCAGTTATAATGACTAAGCGCTTTGGAAATGACAAAGCAAATGAATATATAAGCTTATTTAATGAAAAGCTTGGAGAAACATTTAATATTAAGCAAACGCTTAGTGGCATTAACTCGATTTTTACTGACTTATCTATAAAGTGGGGTTTGAGCTCTTCGGATTATGTAGCACCAGTTAATGGTAAATTACTGAGTAAATACGGTGAAGTTGAGTCAAACAATGGTATAGATATATTATCTAGTTTAGAAGCTGTAAAATCTATATCCTATGGTGAGGTATTAGCTGTCGGCAAGAATAATAAATTATCTAATTACATTGTAGTTGAGAGCGGTGGTAAAACGATAATATATGCTTATTTTGATGAAGTGTTTGTTTCTAAAGGTGATGAGTTAAAAACAGGAGAAATAATAGGAAGATTAAACAACGAAAATAAAATTTTGCATCTTGAAATATGGGAAAACGGCAGTTCAATTGATCCTTTAAAGTTGTTTAAAATAAATGAATGATACTATTCTCTAGTATTGTGAGAATTAGTATATTTAATATAAATTGAATCTTAAAAACTTAGTAATTTTCTATATATCATTAATGCTTCACGAAGCTGGACATTTTAT
>JBPOHM010000109.1:0-1670 GCA_052035585.1 Bacillota bacterium | reverse complement strand
AGCACTACTAAATTAATGTATAATTCCTCGTTTAATCTACAATATAAGCCAAATAATACAAAATCAAAATCTATTTGTGCTTTTTTAATATTTCCAAGTTTTATATGTTCTATTATTTTATCTATGTAGTCATTAATATTTAAAATTACATTTTTAATAAAATTATGTTTTAACTCAAACTTGAGAATATTATATAAAATGCTATTTAACATATTGTTTAAATTTGATAAAAGCTCTACAACATTATTTGATGAGTCATTGTTTAATTGATTGCTTATATAATCACAAGCTTCAAAACCTGTTGACATTAACTCAAATATACCCTCTTTTACTTTATCATAATTATTTACCATATATATCTCCCACTATATTCTCCAATTGTTAATAGTTTTTATAACATACTCTATTTCCTCATCAAGCATACCATTATACATTGGTATACTCAAAACCTCTGAAGCATAGGTTTCTGTAACAGGAAAACTAGATTTTTTATATCCAAGCGGTTTATAACATTCTGCTAAATGAGGTGGTACAGGATAATGTATTAGAGTTTGGATATCATTTACATTTAAATACTCTACTAATTTGTCTCTATAATTAGTTCTTATAACAAATAAATGCCACACATTGAAAAAGTCATTTCTTAATTTAGGTAAAGTTACCAAAGGATTTGTTATTCCACCTAGATATTTATATGCTATAGTTCTTCTTTCATCATTTAACTCATCTAGATGCTTTAATTTTACATCTAGAAGTGCAGCTTGCAATTCATCCAACCTAGAATTAACACCAAGTATATCATTATAATATTTTATCTTGCTACCATAATTTCTTAGCATTTTGATTTTTTCACTCAAAGCTTGATCATCAGTAACAATTGCACCTGCATCTCCAAAAGCTCCAAGATTTTTAGTTGGAAAGAAACTAAAACATCCAATATGTCCAAAAGTACCAGTCATCTTACCATTTACTTTTGCTCCATGTGATTGTGCACAATCTTCTATTAAATATAAACCATATCTATCAGCAATATCTTTAATTTTATTCATATCAGCAGGAGTACCATATAAATGCACAGCTAATATAGCCTTTGTTCTACTTGTTATTGCTTCTTCTATTTTGTTTGAATCTAAATTGTAATATTCATCAGGTTCAACAAATATTGGAATAGCTCTATTTTCAGTTATTCCTAAAACTGATGCTATGTAAGTATTAGCAGGAACAATAACTTCATCACCTTCACCTATTTCTAAAGCTCTGAAAGCTAAAATAAGTGCATCTAAACCTGAATTAAGCCCAACACAGTATTTTGCTCCAATATATTCAGAAAAACTATTCTCAAAAGTTTTTACTTCATTCCCCAATATATACATCCCAGAATTTAAAACCCTTTGCACAGCTTCACCATATTCAGTTTTATATTTATTATATTGTCTATCTAAGACATTAAAACTTATTTTGATAGGCTACTCCTTATTAATTATTTTAATGAATTCGTTATAATCACTTATATAATCAGTCCTGTCATAATACTCAGGAACTAAGACTAACAATATTGTTTCACTTTTAAAATCATACATATCACACCAAACATGCCTGTCTAAATATAATGCTGTGCTACTTTTATCAAGTATAAATGTTTCCTTTTCTTGTCCGTTATCCAATTTAAT
>JBPOHM010000340.1:0-3339 GCA_052035585.1 Bacillota bacterium | reverse complement strand
TATAGATTTTGTTATAAAAGCAATTAAAAAAATATATAAAATAATTATTTTTCCTATAAAATTTTTAATAAAAAGCTTGAAAAAATTATTGATTCCGTATAAAATAAAATTGGACTCTAAAATTCAGAAATTTAAAAGAAGAATTAAATTTACAATAAATAGATTGAAGTATGAAGCTGAGCTTAAAAAGAAACGTAAATTGAAGCAAAAAAGACTAAAGAAATTTATGAAGGAGCAACGAAAGAATGAGCAAAAATTCAAGAAGAATTATAATGCCCGTAAGAAATGAAAACATCGGTGCTATTGAGTACAAAGAACCTAAACGCAAAAAGAAAAGAAAATTGAGCATATTCAGCTTGGTTTTTGTTGTGTTTATGTTGTATTTCTTTACGACTTTTGCTTCACAAAAGAAAATGATGAGTGATTTAGATACACAAATAGCTCAAAAGGAAATTGAAAGAGATGATACGAAAAAGAAATCAGAAAGCTTAGCGAAGGAAGTAGAAAGTATTGATGATAAAGAGACTTTACTTAAAGTAGTTGAAAGATTAGCTCGTACTGAATACAAAATGGTTAAACCAAATGAAATTATATACATAGATAAAAATAGAACACAGAATAAATTTATAATGGGAATAGGATCTACTGAGGATAAAATAAATTTTAAAGACAGAGATGAGGAATAAAATAATGTTTTAATGGGAAATTAGAGTTTTACTCTAATTTTTTACAAATTTAGACACTCTCAAAAAATATTTTTTTATCAAAATAAGATTTTGACAGTATTTTACATTTATAAACAGTATTATCTAACTTATATATAAAATTAATGTATTGACATGGTCATACCGTGTCATTGCAATGGAGGAGTATATATGTTAGGAAATGCTAAGGACATAAAAACTGCTAAAATCTCAAGAAAATCATTTTGGACAAGCATAATTAGAAAATTAATTAAAAGACTGATAAATACAGATATAAAAGAAGTTATTGTTTGCATTATAGGTATATTTATTTCTCGTAGTAGCATAATAGGGGAGCTATTTCCATGCTCCATAGCGTTTTTGTGCGCATATTATTATGCAAGCCTATATCATCATACAAATCAATTTTCACGTACAAAAAGACTATCCCCTTTAATTTTAATTTTGACTATATTTTCAATAGCTACTGTTAAATTCGAGATAAAATATATATTGGTTTGTATATTTATATACATATATTATACAAGTGTTAGAAAAAAGAAGAAAACTGTGCTATTGTATGATATATTTGCTTTTTCAATGATATTATTTACTATAAATTTTATAATAATGACTAGTAAAAGCTTTGTTTTTAACCATTTACTAATCAATATTTTTGAATCATTATTTATGATAAGCCTAACCTTTTTAATAAAGGAGCTTATTGTTGCTATCAGGAAAAAGAGCTTTAATTCAGAATCAATAGCATGTTTTTTAGCAGTTGCATTTATATCAGTACTAGGATTTAAGGAAGTACAAGCCATGGGCTTTAATATACTTTTATATTCAGTGTTTTCTTTAATGATGCTTATTCTTGCAATAGGTGTTGTTAAGGAAATATATATTATGGTTAAACGAAATAATGCAATAAAAAGAAGACGTAAATTAAAAGCATATTCAACAATAAGGATGCAAACATATCCTCAGGACGAAAATGATATTGATGTTTGTACAGACGTTTCTGATAGTATTACAAGTAATATAAGTAGCCAAAAACTAACAGCCAAGGTCTATTATTCAAGACTAGCTAAGGAAAAAAATGAAGTTTCAGGAGATAATTATTTTTACAGAATTTCTGGTAACAAGTTTTTTGCTATTCTTTGTGATGGTATGGGAACTGGAACACAAGCATTTAATGAAAGTAAGAAAGCAATAGACCTAATAATTAAGCTTTTAGATGTTAATTTTAATGAAGATCAATTAATCAATACAGTGAATTCATTGCTTTTATTGAATTTAAAGGATGATAGGTATGTTGCTTTAGATTTTGCTGTTATAGACTTTGATACACAGGAGCTTAGATTTTATAAGGCTGGAGCAGCACAATCATATTTAATAAGCGAAGACGAAATTAGAAAGTTCCAAGCAAGCAGTCTTCCTGCTGGAATTCTTGAATCTTTTGATTGCTATCATAATAAAATAAATGTTAAGGAAAATGATATAATCATAATGATTACAGATGGTATAGCAGACTCTATTGCAGAGGATGTGCAAAAGTCGCTTGATAAATACCTTGAAATTATTAAACATAAGGATCCTCAAAGTATTGCTGATTCTATTCTAACATATGCACTAAGAGGCTGTGACAAGGTTATAGATGATATGACTGTATTGGTTATAAAAATCGTATAAGTAAAAAAATATTTATTAAATGGAAAAATAGGGTATTATATTATGATTTTAAAGGTTAAAGAAACAATAGCAAAAGAAAATTTAATAAAAGAAAATGATAATATTTTGATTGCACTATCTGGTGGACCTGATTCTGTATTTTTATTTCATGTTTTGAGAATATTAAAGGATAGTTTAAGTTTTAAGTTATATGCTAGTCATATAAACCACATGTATAGAGGTGCAGATGCAGATAATGATGAAAGGTTCGTGTCAGAGCTTTGTAATCAATATGGAATTAAGCTTTTTATAAAAAGAAAAAATGCTTCAGAATATGCTCGTGAATTGAAATTAACAGAAGAGGAAGCGGGTAGAAAGCTTAGATATGATTTCTTTAATGAAAATCTTAAGGAAATTGGTGATGGGAAAATTGCTCTTGCTCATAATATGAATGATCAAAGCGAAACAGTACTTCAAAGAATTATTAGAGGTACAGGAATAGATGGTCTAGGAGCAATGGCTTATCAAAATAATAATATAATACGACCTATATTAAATATTGAGAAAAAAGATATTTTAAAATTTTTAGAAGAAAATAATTATAAGTATTGTAAGGATTATACAAATGAGCTTCCTATATATGGACGAAATAAGGTTCGTCTAAATTTAATACCATATCTTGAAGAAAATTTTAACTCCAATATTCAAGATATCCTTTTTAGAATGTCTCAAATCATGCAAAAGGATAGTCTTATTATAGAGAAGTACATTAACAGCTTATTTGATAAAATTTTAATTGAAAAGTCAGAGGAAAAGCTAGTTTTAAATGCTGAGTTAATAAGAGAATATGACGATAATGAAATTGGAAGACTTATTAGAAAAGCAGTAAAGGAATTAAAGGGAAATACCAAAAACCTTGAAAATAAACATATTGATTATGCTATTAAATTTATACGAAATAATAAAACAGGTAAAAGCATAGACT
>JBPOHM010000136.1:0-5933 GCA_052035585.1 Bacillota bacterium | reverse complement strand
ATATTTTCATCCTTATCATCTATAAAGTTTATTATATCATCTACTTTTTCACTATCATCGATATATTTATCTAATGTAGAGGTTTTAATAGAATTTTTAAAAACCATACTTGTTAGGTCTTTTTGAGTAAGCTTTAGCAATCCAAATTTATTAATTAATAAATCAGGAACAACTTCACCATAAAAAACATCATAGTCAGAGTTAATATCGGTACCACCAATAGTTAATATGCCAAACATGATGAGATATATTAAAACTGCAGATGCTGCAATCACTAATTTTTTCTTTATTTCTATCTTTTTAAATACTATTTTTATAGTTTTATTAAGAAATAGAACTACAAATGGGATAAATAACAGCAATAAAGGAATTATATTTTTAATAATTGCTTCTAATGCCATATCACTAAATTCAGCAACTTGACCTGCTCCACCTATAGAGTATAAAATCATAGGTGTGTAAAACATTTTATAATAAACAAATTGAACACAGAATAAAAAGCATACTATAAACAAGACAAGTCTTGCAATAATTTTATTGATTTTCTCATTAAAAAAAGTACAAGCTATATAAGCTAATAGTCCAAACGCTGTAGAATAAAGAATTAAATATATTATTGACATATCAATACTTTTCTTTAATCCAAAAAACCTAAATATCAATTCTAAATACAATATACTTAATGGGAAAAATAATATTGTTTGAATTACTTTTTTAATATCAATATCTTTTACTTTCTTAAATATATTGCTTACTACATTTGTATTTTTCAATACCTTAGACATATTAGTTGTTTTAGATGTTTTTCCGTATTTAGTAGCTTTGCCTGTCTTAGCAATTTTACCTGATTTAGTTATTTTTATTACACTTGTTTTATATTTTGCTCTATTTTTATTCTTTCGTTTTGATTTTTTAACTTTGCTTTTCAAATCAAGTACCTCAATATCTCAATATTTTCTTAGCTTAATAAAACCTTCAATCCCTCAAAATCTAAGTAATCCTCAATAAATTGCTTACGTAATAGCTTTGCAGGGACAAATTCATTATATTTACCTCTAATTTCAACTCTATCTGGTAAAGGTAAATCATATAAATTTAAGTCAGATTTTATAATGTCATAAATAATATCCTTGAGCTCATCAGTAGTTCCATCAAAGTTTACTTCTAGATATATACTAGTCATTGTTGGTAGCTTACTTTTAATTTTCTTATGTAATAGTGCATAATGTAGTGTTCGAAGCTGTCTTGTACCAACCCATGGGAAAATAGCAAACTTCGTATCAGAAAGCTGAGTAACTAGATTTTCTAAAATACCACTATTTCTAGCTATGTATTGAATATCAATCAATCTATCACGACAGCTCTCACTTAAATATGGATAATTCATGTCTGATTGAAGAATACTACGAATTTTTCTAACAAGTGTTGTATGTAGCTCAATGTCAAAATCTACATTCCAATCAACTAGTGATATTCCTGGCACTCTTTTTACAAAAATTACCCTAGACTTAATATTAACATCTACAGTCTCCCATGTCAATCCCGCTAATGCAAATCGTATTCCTACTGGATATACCTTATCTACTGTACCGATTGTTTTATTTTCATCCTTTACAAGGTAATATTCAGAAGCCATAAAGACAGTTAAGAAATGATGGCTATTAACAATTTTTTCACCTTCACGTCCAATAATAAGCCCACCATGCTCTGTACGCTGTAAATGGCCAATTTCTATCATATGACTTAATAAATATTTATAATCCTCCTGTGATATGTGCTTAAAGCACCCCAAGCTTAATATTGCTTGAGCAAGTCCAGCAGGTGATAATTCTCCACAGCTTTTTAAATAACTCATCGTTTGATGATATAATAAATTGTATGCATGATGATGCGGATAGATAGGTTCCATCCAACGATCCTTTGTATATAGCTCAATTATAGCAATTGTTCTAATAAAATCCCAATTAATTGGACCTAAGGTATCAGATGGATTAATATGAACATCCTCAACAAAGGTAAATAAAATCTGAGCAACCTGTCCTCTCCTACCACATCGTCCAAGACGTTGTGCAAAGCTTGATACGCTTAAAGGTGCTCCAACTTGAACAGCTTGGTCAAGTGAGCCTATATCAATACCAAGCTCTAAGGTTACTGTAGCACCAGTAACAATTTTTTCTTCAGCAGATTTCATTTCATCCTCTGTGTTTTCACGTATCAATGCTGATACATTACCATGATGTACACGATAAACATCTGGAGCTTTATTCTTCAACGCAATTTCCTTTAAATTAGCTATAATAAATTCAGTTTCTTCACGACTATTTGTAAAGATTATTGTTTTTTTATCTAAGGTCATTTTAAACAAATAATCATAATGTTCTCTATTGCCTGTATCTCCACCAGTACCTTCACTATTACTAATATCTCCAGTATTAGCTCCATCACGTTCATCAATTCTATTAACAAATCGTTCAATATGTAATTTTATTCTTTTTTTACCCTCATCTGTAATAGGAGCTGCACAAGCACGATTAGTGCCTGTATTTAACCAATTTTGTGCAAGTAAAACATCACCTAGAGTTGCAGAAAGTCCTATTCTTCTTGGAACTATACCTGTTAATTTCTGTAATCTTTCAAGCAAGCATAATAGCTGTATCCCGCGAGCATCTCTCATAAATTGATGAACCTCATCAATTATAATGAAGCGTAAATCAGAAAACATCTGAATACATGCACCGCGTTTATTAGTCAATAAGCTTTCTAAGGATTCAGGTGTAATTTGTAGCAGTCCTTCAGGATTCTTTACAAGGGCATTCTTCTTTGATATTGATGCATCTCCATGCCATTTACAAACAGGAATATTTGAATCAATAAGAAGCTGTTCTAAACGTTTAAACTGGTCATTTATTAAGGCCTTTAAAGGTGATATATACATAACACCAACTGTTTTTGACGGTTTATAATAAAGCTCTGTTAGCACAGGTAAAAAAGCCGCTTCTGTCTTACCTGATGCAGTTCCAGATGAAAGCAATAGATTATCATCACTATCAAATATCACTTCACAAGCAGCAACCTGTATCCCACGTAGCTCCTCCCACTTATTTTGATAAATAAAATCCTGTATGAATGGTGCCAGCCTATTAAAAACGTTCATAAATGCCCTCCATTTTATAAAAACAATTATCCAATCTTAAATTTCAAATTCTTCAAATTCTGCACTAATATCTTCATCATCTATTCCACCCTTAGCCATTTCAAAGCTATTACTACCAAGAATTTCTGCCATACTCTTATCTGGGTTTTGATGTAAGATGTTTATCAATTCTATAAAATCACGTATTATTTCTCTTGGGGTAATATGTGTATCAGCTCCAACTCTATTATACTCTACTGTTAAGAAATATACTAACTCCTCATGTCCAATAGTAGGTGTATAATCATATAACTGTGCATGTATATTTCTTAGCTTTTCAATAAGAACATACATCTCCTCTTGAGTTAGCATCTGTAAGCGTATAATTGGAGCAGACAAATCCTTTAACTCATTAGTTGAAAAATGTCCTTCTGACAATCTAGAACGCAAGGCCTCATAGCTAAAAACACCCTTATACTTATCTTCTATACACTGAGGTGTTCCTCCTATTAAAAATCCAATATTCTTTGCTTTACCTTGCAATACATCATTGTATATAGTTAGAATTTTCTCATAATTATTCTGTCTTGTTATAGAATTAGAAATTTTAAAAATATTTACAAGCTCATCAATAACAACAAGTAAGCCTTTATATCCAGCACTTACTAAAAAAGTTGCAAATATTTTCAAAAAGTCATACCATGTCTCATCTGTTACTATAAAATTTATATTTAAATCATCACGCGCTTCCTTTCGTGAAGTATATTCACCACGAAACCATTTTAATACATTTGACTTCATAGTAAGATCATCGTTTTTATAAGCACGCCAATAAGCCACAATAGCTTTAGCAAACTCAAAACCATTTACCATGCCTTCGAGTGAGCTTGCAACAGCATAAATCTGTTTTTCAACTAATAAGTCAAACTCATCTCCTTCAGCATCTGTTTGAAGCTTTATAGAAGCTTGAATACCAGAAATCCACTTTTCAAGAATTAGTGGTAAAGCACCTCCATCTGGCTTTGACTTAGTAGAAAGATTTTTAATAAGCTCTTTATAAGTAGCAAGTCCTTGTCCCTTTGTTCCTGCAAAGCGTCTCTCAGGAGAAAGATCAGCATCAACTACAGCAAAGCCCTTGGCTGTTGCATAATTTCTAATAGTTTGCAACAAAAAGCTCTTTCCACTACCATATTTACCAACAATAAAACGAAATGATGCACTTCCATCCTCTATCATTTCAATGTCATGTAAAATAGCCGCTATCTCTTGAGTACGTCCTACAGTAATATATTCAAGACCAACGCGTGGCACAACTCCACCCTTAAGTGCATTTATTAATATATTTGCTAATCGCTTAGGTACTTGATTTTCCATTTATTATCTTTCCTCTCTTACTCTAAGTTAAAATATTAATTATTTTATCTCTATAGTCATCATATATATTCACACTAAAATCTATTTCCAATATGTTATCACCTATGCTATCAAAGGCCTTTTCATTTATACTGTCCACTAAAACCTCAAGCATAATCCCCATATTATCGGCAAACTGCTTAATTTGATTATCACCCTTTAAAATAATTGCAAGAGCTTCTAATTCTATAGTACTTAGTGAATTCTTAAAGATTATCCAAATATCGTTTTGTTTAAATTGCTTTTGCTGAGTTAAATGTAATTCTTCATCATTTTTATCAAGGTGATTTTCTGTAGCAATTAATTCTACATCCTCTTCATCATTAATAGTAAATATAGCAATCTGTTCAAAATCACTCTCTGGTATAATAAGCTTTTCTTGTGTTTGCAATGATTCTATTCTTATTTTATTTAGAACAGACTCATCTATACTAACAACAGTTTTATTCTTTTCAGAATAGTATTCTAAGGTAGCATCAGTAACCACCTTTTCAATAGATATACATAGCGCACCTAGCTTTAACAAGGTTTCAGTGCTAATCATATTCAAATTTGCTGTGATTTTATATTTATAATTAGTGGTCTTTCTTAATACAGCCTCCATTTGCTTAAAGATATAAGCAAGTAGCTGTTTGCCACTATCTCTAGCTATAAGAACACTTCTCGTGCATTTGTTTTGACTGTATGTATATACCTCATCACTAGTAAGAACTATTTGTCTATTAGCTTGTTGTAAATGCTGATAAAACAATGCACCCTCAAAAGGTATCCAGTCGAATTTACTTTTAGCTGTTTGAAAAATTAAATTTTCAAATTCTAAACCTGTTTTTAAAAATATATTTATAAGTTTATTTATAACAAAATCAGCACATTCCCTAACTAATTGCTTTTCATCATTATAAAATGTAGATTTTTTAATATTATACTTTGATATAGCACATAATCTCTGAAAATCACAATTATTATCAGCTTCATAATATGCTATTTCAGGATAATGGCCTTGTAAATCATTCTTTAATAGAAAATCCTTAAACGAATGAGGTAGCTCATAGTATATATGATAATCCTTTATCCACTTTATTAGGTATTTTTCAATAGTTGTATCATATATTTTATAGTTATTCCAAAATGCAACTAATTTATCAAGCCCATCAGCTGGACTTTCAACCCCTACATTATTAATAAGCTCATATATATAAACAAATGCATATGACAACGATGTGTTTTCAACAATTCCCTTTCTTAGCTTAGTTCGCCATGTAAAATATGTTCTAAGCTGCTCATAATTCATTGATTGATAATAAGGAAAATAAGATGAAAATGGTACTACCTTATCATAATCATCTTCAAAATCCTTCATAAATTGTGCTTGTTTATAAAAAATCTT
>JBPOHM010000115.1:0-5875 GCA_052035585.1 Bacillota bacterium | reverse complement strand
GAAAAATTAAATAAAAAAATACCTGATAGTGCCTTAATTGTGTTGGAGCAGGCAGGTCATTATTCATATTTAGATAATTTTTATAAATTTAGTTTAATATTGCATAGTTTTTTAAATAGCAAGTGAGGTTGTTATATGATTACATTTTTAATAATATTATCATCATTGTTTTTTCTATTTTTGATTAGAATTTTATTTTTAAAATTAAAAATCTATTTACATATATTACAGCTAGAAGCATATAGTACTAGTAAATTAAAAAATTGGGTAAAAGAAAATAGAATTTTATTTTATAGGAAAAATAAAAATACTAAAAAGCCATTTGTATATACTGCAAGAGCTAAAAGACTAATATTTATCTTATATAGTCTTATTTTAATAAGCTTTATAATATTTTTTACATTACTATATACATTATTTAATTTCATTGAAATTCATTTTATATATTTAGCTATATCAATTTTTATTTTATTTATGTGCATATCGTTTTTTACGAGTGTTTACTATATTTACCTAGCAAATTATATATCATTATATATAGAAAATAGAATAAATAATTGGTACTTTAATATAGCAAGGGAAAAAATAAGAAAATTAAGAGATAAAGGATTAATAACAGTTGGTATAACAGGAAGCTATGGAAAAACAAGTGTTAAATTTATTAGTGCTGCAATACTATCACAAAAATTTAGAGTACTAAGCACTCCAGAGAGCTATAATACTCCAATGGGCTTGAGTAAGGTAATAAATAATGATCTTAATGAGGATTATGAGATATTTATTGCTGAGATGGGAGCAACTAGAAATGGAGATATCGAAGAGCTTGTGGAGCTTACTGGTCCACAGATTGGTCTTATTACTTCTATAGGAGCTTGTCATCTAGAAAGCTTTGGATCAATATTAAATGTAGCAAAAACTAAGTATGAGTTAATTAGAGGCTTGCCAGACATAGGTATAGCTATTTTTAATAATGATAACACATATCTAAGAGAATTAGCTCGTATTACAAATAAGAGAAAAATTTTATATGCTATTGAGAATATTGAAGATGCTGATATATATGCCAAGGATATAAGTGTTAATGAAGAAGGCTCATCATTTACATTATGTATCAAGGGTAAGGGTGAAATAGCATGTAAAACATCACTTTTAGGTAAACACAATATATTAAATATATTAGCAGCAGTTTCAATTGCTCATGTTTTTGGTATGAATTTTAATGAAATAAGTATGGGAATTAAAAATATATTACCAGTTAAGCATAGATTAGAGCTAATTGATCCTAAGACAGGAATTCTTGTTATAGATGATGCATATAATTCAAATCCTGATGGAGCAGAAGCAGCCTTAGAGGTTTTAGGAGAGTTTAAGGATAGAAGAAAGATAATAGTAACTCCAGGTATGGTAGAGCTTGGAGAATTTGAGAAATTTGAAAATAATAAGTTTGGTGAGAGGATTGCTGAGATATGCGATATAGCAATTTTAATAGGTAAAAAGAGAACAGAGCCGATATATAATGGTCTAATAAGCTCAGGCTTTAATAAGAATAATGTATATGTAGTTAACTCTACAAATGATTCAACTGAAATTATAAAAAGTATTGCAAAGCATGGAGATGTTATATTATACGAAAATGATTTACCAGATAATTATGATGAAAGTTAGAAGTGATATTTAAGCTATAGTAATAAATATATAGGGGGGAGTATATTGAAAAAAAGAATAGGTATTTTGATAGGTGGAAAATCAGTAGAGCATGAGGTTTCTATAATAACTGGGCTTCAGGTGTTTGAGAATATAGATAGAGATAATTATGAACCAATAATTATATATATAAGTAAGGATGGACGTTGGTTATTAGGGGAGAGCTTGTACAACATTAATAATTATAAAAATAAGAGTTTAAAGGATGCTTATGAGGTAGTTCCTATTGCTAACAATAATAAGTTAATTCTATATCCACATCCTATGAAGATTAAAAGGAAGCTATTTAAAGGTTTTTTTAGAAAACCAAAGCTAGTTGAAGTTGATTTATTATTTCCAGCAATACATGGTACAAATGCAGAGGATGGTTGTATACATGGCCTATGTCAGATGAATAGTATACCTTGTGCATTTGGAACAGTTCTAAGCTCAGCAGCAGGCATGGATAAGGTAATTATGAAGAAACTATTTGCTGCTGACAATTTACCAATTGTTGATTATATTTGGTTTTATAAAAATGAATTTTTTGATAATATGGAAAAAGTTATTGCAAATTCCGAAATATTAGGATATCCTTTAATAGTGAAGCCTGCTAATTTAGGTTCTAGTGTTGGTATTAATAAAGCAAATAACCAAGAGGAATTAATTCATGCAATTCAAGTAGCTATTTCCTATGATAAAAAAATTATAGTTGAGAAATGTGTTGAGAATTTAAGAGAAATTAATTGTGCTGTTATGGGCTATGAGGATGAATTAATAACTTCATTGTGTGAAGAGCCATTAAATTATAAAGATTTTTTAAGCTATGAGGATAAATATATTAATAATAGTAAAAATAACATAAATGGAAAAAGGAAAATACCAGCTGATATAGATGAAGAAACTAGAGATAAAATATTTGAGCTTGCAAAGCTAGCATTTAAAGCAATCGACTGCTCAGGTAATGCAAGAATAGACTTTTTATATGATGGTAATAATATTTATATTAATGAAATAAATACTATTCCTGGTTCTTTAGCATTTTATTTATGGGAAGCAAAAGGTATTAGCTTTAAAGAATTGATAACTAAAATTATTAATATAGCAGAGGAAGAAGCAAAGGTTAGAAGTACAAATATTATTAGCTACAATATAGATTTATTAAATAATATGAGTAGGTACGGAAAGTGTAAATAAAAGAAATTAATCTTTTATAAGATTAAAAAATGAAAGGAAAGATGAAATGAACCTAAAAGAAAAAATAATCGCTTTTATGGAAGATGAAAACTATAAACCTCTAAAATTCAAGGAATTATGTGAAGTCCTAGAAATAGAGAACAACATGACAAAGGAATTTTTAAAGATATTAAATGAGCTTGAGGATGAAGGTAAAATTATATTAAACTCATCGGAAAGATATGGAATTCCTGATAGATTAGGACTAGTAATAGGAACAATTGAAGGACATCCAAAGGGATATGGCTTTTTAATTTCTGATAACAAGGACAAGAGGGATTTATTTATATCTCATACAGATTTAAATGGTGCAATGAATGGTGACAGGGTTATTGCTAAAATAACTGAAAGCTATACATATGATAGAAATCCTGAAGGAAAAGTAATTAGAATACTTGAAAGAGCTAACAAAACTATTATAGGTATGCTTTCACAAAGTAAGCATTTTGGTTTTGTTATTCCTGATGATAAGAAGCTAAGCTGTGATGTGTTTGTGTCTAAAAGTGATTTTAATGGAGCTAAGGACAATCAAAAGGTTATTGTAAAAATTACTGAGTGGCCTACAGAAAGAAGAAAGGCTGAGGGTAAAATAATTGAAATCATAGGTAATGAAGAGGATGTAGAGACACATATACAAGCTGTCTTATATAAGCATAAGGTTAGACAATACTTCCCAGAGAATGTTATAGCGCAAGCAAGAGGTATAGAGGTTGAGATACCTCAAAAGGAAATTGATAGAAGAAAAGATTTAAGACATTTAACAATAATTACTATTGATGGTGAGGATGCAAAGGACCTAGATGATGCAGTTTATGTTGAAAAGCTAGATAATAATCAATATAAATTAGGAGTTCATATAGCTGATGTTACTCATTATGTTAAGGAAAATAGTAAAATTGATAAGGAAGCCTTAAAAAGAGCAACAAGTATATACCTCGCAGATAGAGTTATTCCAATGCTTCCAAAGGAGCTGTCTAATGGAGTTTGCAGCTTAAATCCAAATGAAGATAAGCTTTGCTTATCCTGTGAGATGATAATAGATTTAAAGGGTAAGGTTGTTGATTATTCAATATATGAAAGTATAATTAGATCTAAATACAGAATGAACTATACAGACGTTTCAAATATATTGGAAAATGATGATGCTACTTTAAAGGAAAAGTACAAAGAAATAGTTCCTATGCTTAGAAATATGGAGGAACTAAGTAATATATTAAGAAATAAAAGAGAGCAAAGAGGCTGTATAGATTTTGATTTTGATGAAACTAAGCTAATTGTTGATAAAAATGGTAAGGTAATTGATGTAACAAAATATGAAAGAAGAACATCTAATAGAATAATCGAAGAGTTCATGCTAGCTGCAAATGAGACAATTGCAGAGAATTATTATTGGTTAAACATACCGTTTGTTTATCGTATACATGAAGAGCCTGATGAAGAGAAGATATCTGATTTTAGTAAGTTTATATATAACTTTGGATATACCTTAAAGGGAAGTCAAGAGGTGCATCCTCGTGAGCTACAGCAGCTATTGCATAAGATAAAAGGTAAAAAAGAGGAAACAGTAATAAATACTATGATGCTACGTTCATTGAGAAAAGCTATATATTCTCATGAATGCTCACCACATTTTGGTTTAGCAGCAAACTATTACTGCCACTTTACCTCACCAATAAGACGTTACCCAGATTTGCAAATTCATAGGATTATAAAGGCACTGATTAACAATAGACTTGCAATAGATAATACTTCAAATCTAAATGAAAGATGTGCAATTGTTGCTGAGCAATCATCAAAGCAAGAAAGAGTAGCAGATGAAGTAGAAAGAGATACTAATAAAATCAGAATTGCAGAATTTATGTCTGATAAAATTGGTGAAGAGTATGAAGGAATCATATCTGGTGTTACAAGCTTTGGAATATTTGTAGAGCTAGATAATACAGTTGAAGGCTTAGTTCACATATCAAACCTAATTGATGATTACTATATCTATGATAACGACAATAAAGTCCTAACAGGTGAACACACAGGTAAAACCTATAAAATAGGTGATGTAGTTCAAGTAAGATTAGAAAAAGTAAGCATTGCAAATGCAGAGATTGATTTTAGTATAATATAAAAGTAAAAACCTACCAAATAATTTGGTAGGTTTTTTTATGTATGGTGGAGCCGAGGGGAGTCGAACCCCTGTCCGAAAATATTTCCATAAAACTTTCTCCGAGTGCAGTCGATAATTTAATATTCGCTTCATGTATCGTCTATCGACAAACTATACAATCAGCTATCTCCAATTATACTCTATTGGGTCGGAGAAACCCCAATACAGTGCCCTGATTTAGATGATGCCCCAGTTCAGGCTACAGGTCGCCCGAGTGGAACAAGCTAGCTGACTACGCAGCGTATGCTAAATTATTGTTATTTTTTGCGTTTATATTTAGTTGCCACTTTTAGCGTTGCTTGGCGACAACGACTCGCTTATCTTACTTCTATATCCCCGTCGAAACCAGATACGGCCCCTTAATCATCGTGACGCTGAATGCGTCTTTCAGCGTCTTTTTTAGCTATATCTTGTCTTTTATCGTAGTTTTTCTTACCTTTTGCTACAGACAATTCAAGCTTCACAAGTCCGTTTTTTAAATAAACGCTTAATGGAATTAAGGAGTATCCTTTTAAGGTTGTAAGTCCAATTAGCTTTCTTATTTCACTTTTATTTAATAAAAGCTTTCTAGGCCTTAGAGGATCTACATTAAATATATTACCTTTTTCATATGGGCTAATGTGCATATTGTAAACATATACTTCGCCGTCTTTTATTCCTGCATAACTATCCTTAATATTGAGTTTACCTTGTCTGATTGATTTAACCTCAGTACCAACTAAAACAATACCAGCTTCGTATTTGTCTTCAATAAAATATTCAAATGTCGCTTTTTTGTTTTTAGATAATGATTTTATA
>JBPOHM010000188.1:0-2117 GCA_052035585.1 Bacillota bacterium | reverse complement strand
AGCCTTCTTCTGTAAATCTCTCTCCACATACTATTCTTTCATCTAAAGGACACATAGAAATAGTTATTTGCTCATCAGCTACCTTTTTACCTATCTTATCCTTCCAAATACTTGTTCCATCAAGTATTACATTTGAGCCTGCAAAATTTTCAATGATAGAGTACATAATCTCTTCTAAGCAGCTAGGTGTTAATAGAGCAACACCTTCAAATTTTCCTGACAATGTAACAGTATTTAATTGATTTTCAACATCTGTTAAATCCTTCTCAACTGAACCTAACTCGATAAACGGTTTATCTAAATTATCTGTAGTAAATCCTGTTCCAAAGAAAGATGTTGTTTTATCTCCCTCATGACCTGAGAACATGATACTTACATTGTAGCTACCAGCTTCTATCTCATACTCTGTACCATTTGTATTAAGATATATTCCATTTTCTTTAACATGGCTTACTATCATTTGTTCCACTAATATACGTGGGTGACGCATTTTAATATCATCTACAAGCTCTCTAGTTCTTTCAAAGAATAAATCTATATCTGGTATAGGGCATCCTTCTTTAAACACTCTATTTTCTTGCTTTGGAGCTAAGTCCCAAGCCTTATCAGGCGAACCTGATTCTGCTACATTTATACAATTCTTAACTGCTTCTTTGATAGATTCATCATCAAATCTATTGATAGCAATATTACCTTTTTTATTATCTTTAATTGACATAATTGAAACAGCATTGTCAAAAAGAGTTCTAAACAATGAAAACTCTCCACTATCTACGTTAAACTCTTGAGTTTCTTTAGAGCTTACTATACATCTTGCCTTATCAACTCCAGCTTGAACTAATAAATCTATAGTTTTATTGGCTATTAATTTTAAGTTTTCCATAATTTATTTGCCTCCTATCATAACTTTACAACGTAAAGCAGGTCCACCTTGTCCAGTAGGCATAGGTTGCTTTTTACCACAGAAGCCTGAACTAGCCCAAACCATATCATCAGAAACCATATCAACAGTTTTTAGCATTTCAAAGGCAACTCCTGATATTGTTGTATCAAGTATTGCTCTGCCTAGTTTACCATTTTTAATTTCATATCCCATTTCTATACCAAACATGAATTCTCCTGTAGTATCAGCCTGACCATTACCAGAAGATAACAAGTAATATCCATCATCAACTGATGCTATTATATCCTCTAACTTATCCTTACCAGGTAATATAGCAGTATTTCTCATTCTAATTAAAGGCTCATCAGAGAACAACCAAGCTCTAGCATGACCTGTTGGCTTCATGTTAAAGTGATTTGCAGTTTCTCTACTATTCATATATCCTGTTAAAATACCATCCTTAATTATTACTGTATCTTCTGCTGGAGTTCCTTCATCATCTAAGTAAACTGGAAGAGGTGTTCTTTCTCCAAACGCAGTATGTGCAAAGTCAACTAATGTCACTAACTCAGATGCTACCTGCTTATTAAGGTTTGGTCCAGCAACAGAACCACCAAGAACTAAATCAGCCTCGGTTGTATGTCCTACAGCCTCATGTGCAAGCATACCTGCTAAATCGCCACCAAGTATAACTGTCTTATAGCCAGCATCTGCATATACGCCTTCTCTTTTGTGCATAATTTTTTCATATAGCTTATCTACCTTTGGGAATAAAGCAGCTGTATCCTTAAAATTATCTATAAATGAACCGTATCCACCAATAGCTTCAAACAATTCTATAGGCTCACCTGATACTGTTTCTGCATTTAAGAATAAATAAACATAACAACGTGGTATCATTGTGTGTCCATCATAACCACTTGATGTGCATATTAATTTTTCCATAGAGTCCTCATGATATATAACTCTACGGCTCTTTAGATTAGGATATTTATTTAAAATATAATTATCAATTTCCTTTATAAATTCAATATATATTTTTTGCTCATTATCCTTTATAATATTATCCATTTTATATGTTCCATAAGGTATAGTTGGAAACATAGCTTTATTTTTATTAATATGCTTATCCATAAATAAAGCATTATTAGTAGCAGCCTTTAATACTGCTTCAACTGCTTTATCATTGTACTCTGCCATTGATGAAAAACCATATACCCCATTTTTATATACT
>JBPOHM010000232.1:0-1603 GCA_052035585.1 Bacillota bacterium | reverse complement strand
CAAGAGCTGCCTTGTGCATTGATAGCTCATTTTTTTCATAACCATCAGAAGCTCCTACATTAGTGTAAAAATGTAGCCATACATAGTATCCCAAGCTTTTCATATAATTTATCTGCTATGCTAAATTATTTTTCATAGGAAAATACTTAGAATCTATTGGATATGCTAAACCATATTCCAATGAGCCAACTATTAAATCTAGCTTCTCATCATTATCCAAGTCTCCTAATCTTGGTACACTATTATTTCCAAATTTTAAATATCTATTTCCTTTATAATTCTCTTCTATTCCTTCCATATATCCTACAAATTCAAAACCATTGCCATTGCCTATTAATTTCGCTATATATCCATGGAAGGTACCAGCTAATATATCATTTATTCCATCTTTATTTATATCTACAACATATGGAGCTAACCATGCTCCTTCTATATTATCTATATCCTTAACTATAATAGTATTTTCTGTTGAAAATCTAAGATTACTTCCTTTGTAAATACCATAAAAGCATAGTATTGTATTGTTGTTGCTACCAACTACTAAGTCTAAAACTCCATCATTATTTATATCACCTATAACTGGCAAGCTCTGTCCATCTAAACTAGTTTTAACTAGTATTCCTTTATAATCAAAGCTTAAATCTCCATTTCCAGAAAACCAATATATATTACCATCTGAACTGCCTGAAATTAAATCTAAAACATTATCTCCATTTATATCAACCATTGTAGGTGCTGAATAGCCTTCAACACTTATAATCTTGCCCTTAGAGTCAGTTAATTTAGTAGCACCAGCAGTTTCATAATTTTCATCTAGCTTTTTACCTTCGAAATAATAGAATTCTCCATCACTACTACCAACTATAATATCTAATAAACCATCATTATTATAATCAAATATATGAGGATATCCTCGCTGTTCATATTCTGGATAGTCAACAAAATAGCTTCCTCCATCCTCTACTATCTGTATTGAGAGCCATTTCCCATCAGCTGCTATATGCTTGCCTGATGAATATGCGTTCTCGTATTCATCCATAGCAAAGGCTAAGGTTCCATCATACTGCTCATTCAACAGATATGTAACCGTCTCATTACGACTAAACCAGGTATAGCTATTTCTAATTATTGTGTAGGAAGGTATTTGCAAATGCTTTTGTGCTAAATCAGAAAAAATTCTTGCTGAATTATGCTCAAATCCTGTAATTTCTTCATAATGTAGCTGCCATGCTATTGATGGTCTTGCATAGTTTCCATATACTCTTTCAACAGAAAAGCCATACTTTTCTTTAGATATGAAAGCCACAAATTGATTCTTTAAAAGCTGGTTGCAGCTAGCAGTTGTGTTAGCAAAGTAGCTTTGAAGCTCGTTTGAAGCCTCCATTGAAAACCCGTTTATATTAAAATAGTTAGGTAAAAGTGGATTTGTAAAAAACACATATCCTTTACCAACCTTATTTACTGTATATAATGCAATTCCATTTTCCTCTGCTAGAACCTCACCAGTAGCACCCTTAATTCCATAACCATAGTCATAGGTTTTTAAAAGCTCATACTCTCTATAGCCTTTGTATATTGAATCAAAATCCTTTATAACCTCTTG
>JBPOHM010000095.1:0-9696 GCA_052035585.1 Bacillota bacterium | reverse complement strand
TTATTGTTCGTGCAATGAATTTAGTGTTGATTTTACAACGTTATGTTTTTGTTTTCCTGTCGTTTTAATTTTACCCATGTCTTTGCTGTCTTCTCTTTACTTATTTCTGTACATCGAAATTAATTCTTAAAAAGATTAATATTTTTTAATTTTTATAAAAAAAGAGCAAACAGTGTTTGCTCTTATATACACATTTTTTATATAATTTTACTTCCATTTTTAAATACGCTAATTATATTTAAGTCCTTATCGCATACAATAAAATCTGCCCTTTTGCCTATTTCTATACTTCCTATTTCATTTTCCATATTAATTGCTTTAGCTGGTATTATTGTTGCACTTTTAATAGCATCTTCAAGCCTTACTCCTATTTTAATCAAATGCTTAAGTCCATCAAGAAGAGTTTTCACAGAACCTGCTATAGTGCCATCCTTTAAGGTTGCTTTTTTATCCCTTACTACTACCTCTAAACCCCCTAATAGATAGCTTCCATCTCCTAGACCACATGCAGAAATAGAGTCTGAAACTATTATTAACTCATCATAATATCCACGATATAAGCCCTTTAGTATTGAATCATGAATATGTATCCCATCACATATTATTTCCTTGTATAAAGGAAACTCTAGTGCTGCACCTACTAATGCTGGCTTTCTATGATGCATTGGCTCCATTGCATTAAAAAGATGAGAAACATTTCTCACTCCCATAGTTATCGCATTTCTAGCTTCATCATTATTACAATTTGTATGTCCCATAGAAATAATAAATTTATCTCTTGCAAAATTTACAAGCTCATTAAAGCCTTCTAGCTCAGGAGCAACAGTCATTAGCTTAATTTTATTTATCCCTAATTCATAAAGCCTTTTAGCATAATCTATATCAATATTTCTTATATTTTTTTCATTATGTGCTCCCTTTTTTCTCTCACTTATAAATGGTCCTTCTAGGTTTATACCTATAAATGGACTAGAGTCGTTTATATTTTCAAGTATCTTAGGAATCTGCCTTTCATACTCCTCCTCACTTGTTGTAACTATTGTTGGAAGCATGCTTGTAATACCATTTTGTAAATAAAACTTAGCCATCTCCTTCATTTCTTCACTACTAGCACTATAAAAGTCAAAACCAATAGCACCATGAGTATGAATATCAATAAGTCCTGGTAATATTAAGCAATCTTCAAAGGTATAGCTCTCTAGACTCTCATCATTAATATTTTCTTCAAGTCTATTAAACTTACCATCCTTTATTTCTATATCAATATTTTTAAATTCATCATTTGCAAATACACTTGCAGCTCTTATAATCATTTAATTCACCTTCTATTTACCTTGCATTTGAATAATTGCATTTTGTGCTGCACCCATGAGACCTGCTTTATTACCAAGCTTTGCAGGTAGTATAGTTACATTTTTATAGCATTCTAATACTGAATTTTTAAGCTTTTTATTTACTTCATCTATAATATAGGCTTGACTCATTATCCCGCCACCTAAAATTAAAGCAGCTGGATCAAAAATATGTACAACAATAACAAGACCATATACTATTTCGTCAATCCATGAATCAATTATTTCTTTTATCCTTATATTACCCTTCTCAAACTCTGCAAATACATCTCGACCATTAGCTATAGTGCTATCAAGCTCTTTACACATATTTACAAGATTTGTTGTTGAGGCATAATGATTATAGCAGCCCTTTAAGCCACAGGCACATCTTACACCATTTAAGTGTGTTGCAATATGTCCTATTTCAGCAGCAACACCATTTTTTCCTGTGTATATTTGCTTATTTATTACTATTGCTCCACCTACACCTGTTCCATATGTCAAGCATATAAAATCCTTATACTCCTTAGCAGCACCAAAATAACTTTCTCCCAAGGCAGCTGAGTTAACATCATTTGCAACACAGACTGGCTTTTTATATTTTTCTTCTAAGATATCCTTTAGCCTTGTTCCAGTATAATTAGGAATAGAGTCACCACAAAACATAATAATTCCTTTTTCAGAATCAACTAAGCCTGCTGTACTAATTCCTATCCCATCAAAATCGCAGACTAAGGCATAATCATCGATAACCTTTAGAATTCCATCTCTTCCAGCTAGCTCATATTCATGCTCTTGAAAGTTTACTAAACCAATTGATTCATCATATATTGCCGATTTTATAAGTGTTCCACCAATATCAAAGCATAAAATTTTCATAATTTTATAAATCCTTTCTCAAGCTTTATTTTAGCTTTTTTGCAAGCTCTACAATAGTTCTCACAGTATCACTATTAGTCAAGCTATATTGCCCTTGCATTGGTGCCTTTGTCCCAGTAAAAAATATACTTTCATGATTAGCTGATAAATCTAATATATCCTCAAAAGCAGATGTGTGTACCCAATTACAAGATGTATTCATATATAAAGCTTCTAAATTATGAGCTCTAATACTTCCAGCTGGCAATATTTCTATTCCACCCATTTCAATCATTTTTTTAATATTAGCACTACCAAGCTCTGCTGTTTTCTCCTTGCCAGCTGTGAGGATTCTGCTAATCCCTATTTCTCTTAATTTAATTACTGCTTCCTCTAAATCTGTTGTTGAAACATCAAAGGCTTTATGAAAAACAGTTTGACATCTTCCGTTCACCATTTCACACATTTTTTTAGTTTTATCAAAATCAATTGTACCATCAGAGTTTAAAAAGCCAAACACTAAGGCATCAGCTCCATTTTTAATAAAAATTTCACCATCCTTTAGCATTAGTTCAAATTCATCATCTGTATAGCAAAATCCACCCTCTCTAGGGCGAATCATAACAGCAATCTCAAGGTCAGTATTCTCTTTAGCTAATAAAAATGCTCCTAAGGATGGAGTCAATCCACCAAAAAACAAGCTAGAGCATAATTCAATTCGAGCTGCTCCACCTTTATATGCGTTTAGTGCATCCAAATACGAGCCACAGCAAACTTCTATTTTCATTTTAACCTCTAACATTATTATTTTTTATTAATTTTAACACAAGCCTATTTAATTGACAATATAAAAACGATAATATATAATTTAGTTGCCAGTTAACTAGACAAACATAGCAAAGGGGATACCAGCATGGAAAATTCTAAATTGAAAGATGATTTTAATACATATATATCCTTAGTTCCAAAAAAGAAAAATGAAATTCTAAACATATCAGAAGAGCTGTCTGATGAGCTTCAAATATTCTTTATGAAGGCCATAACTCAGATGCCAATAGCTGATATTATTAGTGTAAATATAATAGATGTATTAGAGCATGTAAAGCATGTATATAATACAGTTAATACAATTAAATATTGCAAGAATATCCCTATTGATATAATCTTTGATTATGTACTTCCATATAGAGTAAATGATGAAGACTTTTCATTATACAATAATAAATTATATAGTAAATTAAATCTGTTGATAACACCTAGTAGTATTAAAAAAAGTATTTTAAGTATAAATAGTTGGTGTAGCTTAAATGCTACATATGCAAGCTCTGATGATCGTACTCAAAATGCTATAGCAACTATTAATGCTGGTAAAGGTAGATGTGGTGAGGAAAGCGTGCTTTTAGTTAGTGCTTTGCGTAGTGTTGGAATCCCTGCAAGACAATGCTATAGTCCATTCTGGACTCATTGTGATGATAATCATGCATGGGTAGAGGTATATACAGGCAAGAAATGGGAATTTTTAGGGGCTTGTGAACCAGAAGAAAGGCTAAATCTAGCTTGGTTTAATAATGCAGCTTCAAGAGCTTTAATTACAAGACACAGAGTGTTTGGATTAAATAATGAGCAAATAAATAATGACCAAAACAATATATTCACAACAATCACATCCACAAATATGTATATAGATACTAGAATTATCACAGTTAATGTCAATAATGATGGTAAAAAACAGGCATATGCTAAGGTAGGTCTTTATACAATAAACTATTGCTCTCCTAAACTTATTTATGAGAAGACAGCTGATAGCAATGGAAGCGTTAGTTTTGAAATTGGAAAAGGAGATGCTTTGCTAGTCGCTTCTTATAATGATAAATTTAATATGGCATTATGCCCTGAAGAATTAGATGAAATAAATATAGATATTGCAAATAACATAAAATCATTAGTATTCAATTTAACACCATATGAAGGTGATATTAAAAACAATACAAAAGATGATTTTATAGGAAATTCAAATAGATTAAAGTTAGCTCAACATATTAGAGAATTTATACATACAAATAAAACAACTCACTTGAAATCTAAAATTAAATCTGAAGAATTTATAAAGTATATTGAATTAGCAAGACTAAATGGTGATGTTATTGAAAAATTTATCAATAATACTTCTATATTAGATGAGCGAAAAATAGAAATACTAGAAACTCTGACAAAGAAGGATTTCTGTGATATTAAATATGAAGTACTTTGTGATATGGAGCTTGCTTATAAATATAAAAAAAATACTTCATTAGATATTTTTAATAAGTACTTACTTCCATTAAGAGTTGAAAATGAGACATTATATCCACAAAGAGCCTTTATAAAGCAATACTTTAAGGCTAATACAAAAATTGAGGATATATTAAGCTTAATTAATGAACTAGCATTACTAGATAAATACTCCTACCCTGCATTAGTAGCAGATGTTAAAGGTATTATAGAAAATAAAATTGCAACAAGCTACAGTGTTCCTATACATCTAGTTCAAATTTCAAGAGCATTAGGAATCCCAGCAAGATTAAATCCTGTAAATAGGACACCAGAATACTATGATGGGGAAAAATTTGTACCTTTTTATCCAGATGACAAAGAAAAATGCAGTATAAATATAATTAATAATACAAATCAAGTATTAAAATATGGAGCTGATTTTACTATATGCAAAATCAACAATGGGTATTTTAATTATATGAGCTTCGATAATAGTTTAAGCAGCTATGACAATTTAGAAAAAGGCTTATATGCACTTACTCAAGCATCAAGACAGGTAGATGGCTCAATAGTTGGAAGAATTGACTTTATAGATTTTAAAAAATCTAATTCAATAAGCCTTGAATTACAAAAGCCTATAAATTTAACACAAGAAAAGCTAAAAGACATTGATGTACCAAAGAGTATACTTCCAAACTCTAAATCTAAATATGTACTAGCGTATATACAAAACAACTCAGAACCAACTGAGCATTTTCTAAATGAGCTCTTAGAAAATGAAGAAGGACTAAAAAGCTCTAAAATTAAAGTAGTTTTATTTGGTGAAAGTGATGAAAAAAATGATACTCTTTTAGCTGTACTAGATAAAAATCTAGCAAAATACAAGGTATCAAAGTTTAATTATGATTGGAAGCAATTTAGAAGAGATATGCACATAGGCGATTTAAGACTACCATTTATAACTGCAATCTATAAAAGTAAAGGCTTATATTCCTTTGCAAATTATAATGTTGGCACAGTTGAAATGCTATTGAAAATTCTTAACGTAAAATCGCAGAAAAATTAATTATCTTTCTATATATCTTATCGTGAATTTATATTTTGCACTATATATATGAAACGGTTCCTGCTCAGTAACTCCCGTTACCTTGATTTTTAATAGGAAGGTAACGGGTCGTTAAATTCGCGATAACCGTTTCATATATATAGCGCATTAATAGAATCAAAAATCAAAGAAAAATAAAATTAATTTTTCTTTGATTTTTTTAGTTATTGGCATATCTAATTATAGATTTAAACTATTTATTCCCACAGCCATCGCAGCGAAATGGATGATATGTATTTAAAATTAAAATATTAAGTATCACCACAAAATAAGAAAGACCAAGAATAACATTTTATGTTTCTTGGTCTTTTATATGCATTAATTTTTAAATATTTCTGAACTTTGCATAAAGATAAAATAATTATTCCATACTTTCTAGCATATTTTTAATTTCAATTGCAATATCATCTTCTGGATTAATTTTTAAGGCTTTTTCAACATCTCTTTTCGCTTCTTCTGTCTTTCCTAAATATATATATGCACTTGCTCTATTACATAAGAACTCGCTATTTTTAGGATCCATAGCTACAAGTGATGTAAATAACTCCTTTGCTTCCTCATATTTTTCTAAGCACATCTTGCATAAACCTAGCTCATTAATAGCATGAATTTGCCCCTCTTCTATTCTAAGTACATTTTCAAAGTACTTTTCAGCAATTTCATACTCCCCTAGTGATCTGTAGCCTAGTCCAATGAAGAATAGTAAATTCCACCATCCAGTATTATTTTCAGCAAGAGGTAATAAGATATCTAAGCCCTTCTGAGGCTCTGAGTTAAGAATATAATTGTAGCCAGTCTCATATCTTACATATAGATCAAGCTGCTCTATTTCATTTCTTATTTCATCTATCCTCATAGTATCATCATCATATTCCTGTTGCTTTTCCCAGAAAAGCTTAGCCTTAATATATTGCTGATTGTTCTTATAGTAAAATCCAAGCTTATAATATGACAATGCAAATTTTTCATCATAATCTAAAGCTTTTTCATAATATCTTGCAGCCTCATTCATAAAGTACTTTGCAGAATCTTGTGATTCCTTAGAATCCTTATTCAAGCATTCTATAGCCTTTTTCTCAAGAGAAGAAGCATATACAAAAGCAGTTCTTTCATTTTCAACTACATTTACAAGACTCTTTCCATAGATAACAACATCATTTATTTTCTTATCATCAAATTGATTTATACAATGTATAACATAAGGAACTAATTCTATTTTTAATTCCTTTAAAATATTTAAATATTCATCCTTTAGTAAAAAGTCTTTGTCTGTTCCTAATGTATATATAATTCCGTCAATTATATTACCTATTGATATACCATCGTAATCATCCTGATTCTGTATATCTGTTATTAAATTATTAATTCTTATCGGTAGTTCGATCTCATTTTTTGCAGTATAAACATTATTTCCTAATTTTATGGTAGCATTTTTTTTAAGAGTTATAAATGATATTTCGTCCTTTTGCTTGTCAAAAAATTCATTAAAAAAATTATCCGATTTTTTCACTAATCTTCCTCCTCATGATATATAGACTCTATAAATTCGTTGATTTTATAAGTCTTACATCTTTCAAATATGTTTTTCTTATCCTTATATACAAATAATATAATATCTCCTGAAATATTTACAAGTCTAAAATCATTAATTATTCTATAATTCAAATCTTCTATGTCAAAGTACTTTCTTCTAAATTCTTCATTTTTAGCAATGAACTTTTTAATTTCACGCAAGGATTCTTCCTTATCTTTATCAAAGATATTTAAGAGCTCTTCCTTTTCATTGCTTGAAACAAAGTCATATCGAAGCTTATCCATTAATTCATCTGTAATTATGCCTTTATAATGAGCAAAATCATAAAATATTTCATATAGCTTTTTTCTATTATGCATTGCCATATATAGATTGTTAGCCTTCCAATATTTACTGAAATCCTCATAAAAATCAAAGGCATTGCTATTATAAAAGCTCTCTATAACATAAATAATTGTGTTATAAAAATATTTTTCATTATAATATCTTTCAACAAGCTCCTCTATATTTTTAAGCTTTAAAATCTCATCATAGCTTATATATTTGTTATTAATTATCTCATATGGAGCTTTTCTACTATATTTTATTTCATGTTTATCTAAATCCTGATATATTTTTGTTCCCTTTAAAACCTTTAGGAAACCAAGCTGTAATTTATCTGCATATAGATTATGAATAGTATTAAAGGATTTTTTAAAGGTATCATAATTCTCAAATGGTAAGCCTGCTATTAAATCAAGATGCATATGGATATTATTATAATCCTTTATTCTCTTAACAACATATTTCAATCTATCAATATCAGTTTTTCTGTTTATCTCACAAAGTGTCTCTTCATTTGTGCTTTGAACCCCAATTTCAAATTGAAACATATTAACAGGCATATTCTTTAGAAATTCTAAAAATTCATCATTTATTATATCTGCAGTAATCTCAAAATGTATTAGCATATTGTTTTTATTATTATCAACAATAAACTGCATAATTTTCATAGCTCTCTTATAGTCGGCATTAAAGGTTCTATCAACAAATTTAATCTGTCTTGCCTTGCTATTTAATAATATCTGCAAATCCTTTTTAACTCTATCAAGAGAAAATGTCCTGACAGATTTATCTATTGAAGACATGCAAAATGCACATCTAAATGGACAGCCTCTTGATGACTCATAGTATATTATCTTATCATCATATTTATCATCATTTTCGTATGGGAAGGCTAAAACATCTAAATCATAGTTAATCTCACGAGCTCTATTAATTATGATTTCATTATTATATCTATATGCTAAGCCCCTTACATCCGACAAGGGTTTGTTTTCATGAAAAGTAGTTAAAAACTCCTTAAAGCTAATTTCTCCCTCTCCATATATTACAAAATCAATCAAATTATTGTCCTGCATTGTCTTTTTTATCTCATATGATACCTCAGGTCCACCCAAAAGTATATTTAAATTTGGTCTAGCTATCTTTAATATATATATGATGTCATAGATGTACTCAATATTCCATATATAGCAGGAAAAGCAAACTAATTCTGCATTAGTGCTTAATATTTCATCAGTAATATATTCAATTTTTTGATTTATGGTAAACTCTTTTATCTCAACATCAAATCTATCTGCACAATAGTTTTTAATATATCTAAGTGCAAGATTTGAATGTATGAATTTTGAATCAAGAGAAACTAATAAAGTTTTCATTTCACACTCTCACTTTTATATTTCCTGTTTTTGTTTTTACAATTGCTTCATTTTCAGCTCTTTTTATCACAAGACATTTACCTAAAATAGGATGTGTAAAGCTTGCTTGTTCGATATTTGGTCTTAAATCAACACCACTAGATGCATATCTTATCTTTCTAGGGTCAATAACACCTTTTCTTAATTTGTATAGATATGAGCTTAAGCTTTGTAATATGTTATCTACATCTGAACCTATATCATTTATATCTGAAGGCTTATTAAAAATATAATTTATAATTTTGTTATTGGTAAATAAATCATTATCAAATATGTCTTCCTTCATAATATAAGAAATTCGTTCTCTTTCAAAGCCCACATTATATGTATTTTTAACTTGAGTATCAAAATTATCTTTGAAAAAATCTTTTAATGAAAATTCAATTATTCTTTGCTTAGTAATAGTATGTAGATATGCTCTATCTGTACAATTATTTTCAATGTACTCATGCAATACAGACGAAAGTACAATAGCCTCTAATATACTTTCCTTACTATATGTATAAAATATAACACATTTTAAAGCTTCGTTTATTATGTTCTCCCATATAGAATTAGATATGATAATTGGGATTATTTTATATTCTAATAAGCTATCATAAGCCGTTAATGCGTTGTTTTGCTTAATTTTATTTATAACTAGCTTATCATCACCATTAATATAATATTTTAAGGTCTTTAGCTCATCAATATACCTAGCTACGTCTAGCTGACAGCCTATTTTATGTTCAAATGGTAGCATAGAGCGAAGAGACATCATAAAAAGCTGATAATTCAAACTTGGGAACTCATCTCTTACACTGTCAGAATTACAGTATTTTATAAATTCATATATTCTTTGCTCCATTTAAATAACTCCTTGAAAATTATAAT
>JBPOHM010000308.1:0-4320 GCA_052035585.1 Bacillota bacterium | reverse complement strand
ATACTGAAGGTAATTCTAATATTATAATTAATGATAATATAAAAGACTTATTTTTAAGTGATGTTTCATACGATAAAAGTATAAAATATATTTCTAGTAAAAATGGGAATTTAACAAATAGAGCTAATGTAGCAGATGATGAAAATTATATATATTTTATAAATGTAAAGGATGATAACAAGCTATATAGAATTGATAAAAATGGAAAGAATAATAAACTTATTTATGAAGATAGTGTTAATGAATTACAGTGCTTTAATGGAAAATTATATTTCTTAAAATCTGTAGAGGTTGATAAGGATCCATCAGGTTTCCCAATATACGATAGATATATTTGTTCTATAGATAGTGATGGTAATAATTATGAAGAAATAACATATGACAGAGAAATAAAAAAGTTTATTATATTAAATAACAAGGTATATTATATAGCTTATTCTGGACATGGAGAAGGATTTATAGCAGAAAATTATAATTTATATTGTTATGATATAAATTCTAAGCAAAATGATATTATTTATGAAGGTATTGATATATCAGAGCATCCGCATTTTGATAGCTCTTTAGTAATTAATCAGGATAATATATATTTTCAAACTTCAAATAATGAATATATTGAGTATAATATTAATACAAATGAGAGCATGATTATATTAGATAAAGATAGTGTGATTATTATACAGGACTTATTAATTTAATAGTTTTTGATAATAAGATTATATATAAATGTAAAGATGATAGAAAGAGTCCAAATAATAACTGGATGATATATATAAAGGATATTAATAAAGATGATGAGGATTTATGCATATTTACTGAATTAAAACAAACAGATATGCTAATGAGTATCAATATTAATAATAATTATGTTTTTTTAACCTATACTCCACATGATGAAATAAAAGAAGGGAAAAGCAAGGTTGTTTTTGTTAGAATGAAACATGATGGAAGTGAAGTAGTAAAAATAAAAGAAATATATCGAAGAGAAATAGGAAATATATCACAAGGAGAGCTATATTTAATAGATGAAAAAATAATGTTTATAGATAGATGGGAACACGAAATAAATAATAGAATTAAGATAATGGACTTTGAAGGAAATGAATTAGATTGGGATATATAGATAGAACCCCAAGTGCTTCTAAAATAGCACTTGGGGTATTTTATTTTTATCATTTATTTTAAACAACTAAATCCGTATTCTAAATCTGCGATTATATCTTCTACATTTTCAAGACCTACAGATAATCTTACTAAACCTTCAGATATTCCTTGCTCTGCTAACTCCTCTTTTGTGTATGGAGAGTGAGTCATGCTTGCTGGATGCTCGATTAATGTTTCTGCATCTCCTAAGCTTACTGCGATTGTGCAAAGCTTTAAGCTATTTAACATTTTAGCTCCTGCTTCTCTTCCACCCTTAACTTCGAATGAAACCATTCCACCGAATTTAGACATTTGCTTTTTAGCAACTTCGTGTCCTTCAAATGAAGGTAATCCTGGGAAATATACTTTTTCTACCATAGGGTGTTTTTCTAAATATTCAGCAACTTTTTGTGCTGATTCGCAGTGTCTGTCCATTCTTATTTCAAGAGTTTTTAAACCTCTTAATATCAAGAATGCTTCAAAAGGTCCCATAACTGAACCTGTCATATCCTTAAGTCCAAAGAATCTAACTTCATTCATAAGCTCTTGTGAACCACAAATAAATCCAGCTATAACATCTCCATGTCCGTTTAAATATTTAGTTGCTGAGTGAATTATTGCATCAGCTCCTAATTCTAATGGTCTTTGAAGATAAGGTGTTGCAAATGTATTATCACATATTACCTTTATGTCTTTATTATAATTATGTACTAAATCAGCTACAGCTTTTATATCAGCTATTTTTAAATTAGGATTTGCAGGTGTCTCAAGATAAACAACTGCTGTGTTTGGTTTAAGAGCTGCTTTGACCTCTTCTAAGTTTGAAGTATCAACAAAAGAAACCTCAACTCCGTATCTTGTCATACCATGATTTAAGAATGCAAATGTACAACCATATAAAGTACCATCAGCTATTACATGTGAACCAGCCTTACATATAGTCCAGAAAATAGAGCTAACTGCACCCATTCCAGAGCTTACTGCTACGCAAGCCTCTGCATTTTCAAGAGCAGCAATCTTTTCTTCTAATACCGAGGTTGTTGGATTGCCAAGTCTTGTATATATGTGACCGCACTCTTCGCCAGCAAATCTTCTACCACCTTGCTCACATGAGTCAAATACAAATGTAGAAGTCTGATAGATTGGCATGGTTAATGAACCATATTGAGTGTCTTTTTTGTTTCCAGCATGAATTGCCTTTGTTCCAAATCCAATATTTTTATTTTCCATAATAAAATCCTTTCTGTGCTAATTACATAGCATTATAATAATTCATAAAATGTATATTTATCATTGTATGTAAAATAACAAATGCTTTAAATCCATACATAATTAGTATATAGTTTTATACTGTTTTTTGCAAGGAGAATTTTAGGTTCAACTAAAGTTAATTTTAACAAATCTAAGTAAATACATAAATTATAAGCACAAAATAATTTTATGCCTTAATACAAAAGGATTTGGCAAATTTTTTATATAAAATAAAAAACACAAAATCATATATCTAAATATAACCCTGTGTTTTGCAATATTATTCATTTGGAAAACAAAACTAAAAGATTCCTAATAAATAAGAAAGATAACCTAGTACACCAGCTGCAAAGGTAAGAAGTATTGGATTTATATTGAATTTAATATTTAGAACAAATGCAGCTATTAAGATTACTAATGAAAGCCAATCAATATTTATGCTTTGTAGCTTAAATATATCTGATATGTTAAATACATTTGAAAGCATTAAGTTTATTGATACAGCAAATATCAAACCAACTGATGCAGCCTTTATGCTTGATAAAATAGTGCTTAGATAGTTGTTGCTTTTAATTCTATCCTCATTACGTGCAAATAGTGGTACAAATACCATAGATGGAAGACATACTGTTAAAGATGCTACTATACCACCTAAAAATCCACCATATATTTGACCTACATAGGTTGCTGAGTTAACTGCAATAGGTCCAGGTATTAATAAATCTAATGCATTTAAATCTGCAAATTCAGCTAATGTCATACCAAACTTTGATGCTTCATCAAAAATTAGAGATAGCATTGCATATCCACCACCAAAGCCAAGAAAGGCTACCTTTAGGAATGAAATAAATATTCTAAATATTATCATTTGCTTTCACCCCCAGCTGGCTTTTTAAATTTCATATATACTAGGCCTACAATAGCTGATATTATAATCAGAACTGGCACATCTAGTAAATGAAATAATGTGAATATGAAGCAAAATGCTGCAATAAATATATTAATTTTTGATTTTAAGTTATATCTTGCAGTAGTATATGCTGCAGCAAATAAAAATGCGGCTGAAGCAGCACGCACACCAGTCATTGCAGCAATAACAGGGCCACTTTTTGGAATTAGCTGATATAATAAGGTAGCTATTGCCATAAGAACATATGCTGGCAGAACAGCTGCTATTCCAGCTAATATCATACCAGATAAACCATTGATTTTCTTTCCGACTAAAAAGGCATTATTAAGTGCTATAATACCTGGAAATGTCTGAGAAAGAGCTGCATATTCATAAAAGTCTTCCTTACTTATTAATTTATATTTTTCACATAGATCCTTCTCTATAATGGGAAGCATGGCTAAACCACCCGAAAATGTGAAGGTACCTGCTAATAAGTAGGTTTTAAATAGTATAAAATTTTTATTCATATAGTAAACCTCCAAGATGCTTAACTAACTATGCAGATAATATACCAATATTAGCTTAAAGTCAATATAAAAAGACATGAAATACATTATTTTACAATGTCTAATAACTCTAATAAGTCATTTATTGTGTATGTAGCTATTGAGCATTCAAGATCTTTATTATATCTGTAATAGCAAGTATCAATATTTGCATTAATTGCACCCTTTATATCAGAATTAATATTATCTCCTACCATAATTATTTTATCTCTTTCTAAGCCTTTAATACTATCCAAGCAATATTTAAAGAAATGAATTGAGGGCTTTTCATGTCCTATTCTATCTGATATAAACATATCATCAAATAAATCAAATAAATCAGAATTAATTAGTCTTTGGATTTGTGTTTCATATACTCCATTTGAGGCAGTGTAGAGCCTTTTGCCTCTATTCTTTAATTCAAAAAGAGTGCTTTTTGCATTTGGAACTAAATCTACATCTTCAGTTAGATATTGACGATACTTTTTC
>JBPOHM010000145.1:0-3047 GCA_052035585.1 Bacillota bacterium | reverse complement strand
AGCTATTTCCTCAAATTGATACCCCTTATTTTCCTTATACATGTTTTAATTCCCCCGAATTATTTTAAAACATTTCTAATTGCTCATATGTATTTAATATCTTTTTTAAAAAGCTATGTCTATGTATTTCTATAGCTCCATATTTTAATAAAGCATCCCTATGTGCCTTAGTTCCATAGCCTTTATTTTTCTTAAAATCATACTCAGGATACTTCTTATCTAGCTCATCCATTACTCTATCCCTTGTAACCTTTGCTATTATCGATGCACAGGCTATACCATGACATCTTGCATCACCATGTATGATATTAGACTGTGGTATGCTTGTACTAAGCTTTTCTGCATCAATTAGTAAATAGTCTGGAACAACAGCTTGTCCATCCTTAGTCTTTAAATTGGCAATAGCTTGGAGCATTGCCATCTTTGTAGCATTTTTTATATTTATTTCATCAATTGTCTTACAATCAACCTCTCCAATACCAATAGCAATTGATTTTTCAACAATTTCATCGAATAATTTATCTCTTTTTTTAGCACTTAGCTTTTTTGAATCATCAGCACCGTCAATAAGAAGCCCCTTTGGCATTATTACAGCACAAGCTACAACACTTCCAGCCAAGCAGCCTCTACCAACCTCATCTATACAAGCTATATAATTATAGCCCTTTTCATATATCTCATTTTCAATTTGAAGCATTTTATTCCTCGATTCTTTTTAGCATTAAGTTTTAATTATTCTCACTTTGTTCAATATTGCTCTAAATGATAAAATATTTTGTTTATTACCGGTTTAAATAGTAAATATATTACATAGCCTAAGAGTCCTCCAAGAGTATTTGTAATTAAATCCGTTACATCTGCTGAGCGAAAACCATCTATTAAAGGCTGTAATAATTCAATTCCCAAACTAAATAAAAATGTCCAAAACAAACAAGATAATATTGTTTGTTTCTTAATAATAGGTAATAAAAAACCAAACGGCATCATCATAATAACATTCAGTAAAATCTGGCGAATAGCATCACCTCTTCCTCAAAAATAATCAATAAATGGAATTAAATTAATTGCGTTGTAAGGGTGATTAAAAATAAATGGCAATGATACTATAATTGGCATTAATGTTACGTATAAAACTAATGTAATATATAAATACATTAATGTATTTATAAATAATTTCGATTTACCTTTTATTTTCCATTTCTTATAAAATATTAAAATATATAATAATGCTAAAAATATGAAATCTATAATAATTTTAAAATTAAGAATCATTTTTATGCTCCATTAAATATAAATTTTTTGCAACTTTTTTAGTTATATTAACAATTGCGTTTATAAACTAAACTGTTAAAAATTTACAACATTTTTACAAAAAAGTCAAGAAATTTATAATTATTTGTTAATAGCAATTTGGAAGTTACTGGCAGATAATGTTTTATACTTCTGTCATCTGCTGTAGTATATTCAGCAAAACAGGAAAATTTATGTAATACTTTCTGGTTTTTCTAAAGTAATTCTTCCAAGCTTTCCATCTTGGAAATCATTTAAAATCATTCTACTTACTCTTTCATAGTTAACTTCATTTTTATTTAAAATACAACCCTTTTTAATTGCAATATTATCAATAATTTCTATTATTTTATCTGTAAGCTCAATACCATATCTATTAGGTAAAGCATCCTTATCTATCTTAACTAATCTTTCAACAAAGCAATATGCAATTTCTTCAATTTGTAGTACTTCCTCTTTTATAGCACCAGTAAACGCTAAATTTAAAGCTCCTTCTTCACTTATAAACTTAGGCCATAGAATACCAGGAGTATCTAATAAATCAATATTCTTAGGTAATCTTATCCATTGCTTACCCTTTGTTACACCAGGCATATTACCTGTTTTAGCACTCTTACGCTTAGCAATAGAATTAATAAGTGTTGACTTGCCAACATTAGGAATACCAACTATCATAGCCTTTATAACCTTATTCATTATACCCTTGTTACGATATCTTTCAGCAATTTCAGCAGTAGCTTCCTCGATTACAGCCTCAAGCTTTTTTAATTCCTTATTATCATTAGAATTATATAAAACTGTATAATATCCTAAGCTTTTATAATAGTTTTCCCATGCCTTGTTTAGATTTGGATTTGCTAAGTCATGTTTATTTATAATTAATACTCTTTTCTTATTAACAAATAACTCATCAAAATCAGGATTTTTGCTACTTCTAGGAATCCTGGCATCGACAAGCTCTATGACTAAATCTACTAATTTAATATTTTCCTTTAATAAATCCTTAGTCTTTTTCATATGACCAGGATACCAATTTATATTCATGCTCATGCCTTCACCCATGCATCTATTACCCCTATCTAGTGCATCCTTTCATTACTAATATATCTATGTAAATTATTTTCCTTCCTTGTAAAAAATCGAGGGAAGCTCCCTCGATTTCTTATTATTCATATGATCTTTTTTCTCTAACTTTAGCGGCTTTACCTGTTCTTTCTCTTAGATAGAACAATTTAGCACGTCTAACCTTACCTTTTCTTGTAACTTCAATTTTCTCGATTCTTGGTGAATGAACTGGGAATGTTCTTTCTACTCCTACACCATAAGCAATTTTTCTTACTGTAAAAGTCTCTCTACTGCTTCCACCTTGTCTCTTCATTACAATTCCTTCGTAAACCTGAACTCTTTCTCTGTTACCTTCTTTAATTCTATAGTGTACTTTTACAGTATCACCTACATTGAATGACTCGATTTCACTTTTTAATTGTTCTTGTTCGATTGATCTGATTAAATCCATTTATGTATACCTCCCTTCATTTTAAGCGTTCATGCAAAGCTAAATTACAGAGGACCGCCGTATACTCCTTAAAGAGTATAGCATATGAGTTTTATTAATGCAAGGATTTTTTTTATTATTTTTTACAAATTATATCAATTCTTAAATTGTACATATATAAAATACCCAAAAAACGAAAAACATATTATTAATAATAATGAAAAATAAATAAAAAAGTATTTTGGTTTAATATTATTTTTAT
>JBPOHM010000339.1:0-6613 GCA_052035585.1 Bacillota bacterium | reverse complement strand
AGGTGCTATATGAACTCAAATATTATCGAAAAAGCAAATGTATTGGTAAATTCATCAAAAATAGCATACATATCAGTAATTGATGAAAATAATTACCCAACTGTATCAACGATTTCTTCAATTAAAACAGATGGTATATTCGAAGCTTATTTTTCTACAGCTATCAATGGAGACAAGGCTAGAAGAATTATAAAAAATAACAAGGTTAGTGTATGCTATAATATTAATGATGATAATGTAAGTTTAATCGGAAAAGCAGAAATCATTACAGATAAAGACTTAAAGCATTCACTTTGGCAGGATTGGTTTATTAATCATTTTCCTCTTGTCAAAGATGATCCTACATATTGTGTAATAAAATTCACAACAGAGAAAGTTTCTCTATGGATTGATTTTGAGAGTGCTAAATTTGAAATAAGTGAAATTTTGAGTTGAGGTTATTATGCATTATAAAGAAGTAAAAGGAATATTGTCAGCTAATAATGGAATGAATTTATATAGAGGCTGTACTCATGGCTGTATATACTGTGATTCAAGAAGTAAATGCTACAATATGGACCATGATTTTGAAGATATAGAGGTTAAGTCAAATGCCTTGATATTATTAGAGGAAGCACTAAAGAAAAAAAGAAAAAAATGCATGATAGGTACTGGAAGCATGTCAGATTCTTACATACACTTAGAGGAAAAGCTAGGTCATACTCGTAAATGTCTTGAATTAATTGAGAAATATGGCTTTGGTCTTAGCATACAAACAAAATCTGATAGGATTTTACGTGATCTTGACTTGCTTAAAAATATTAATGAGAAGACAAAGTGTGTTGTTCAGATAACTTTAACTACCTTTGATGAAGAGCTTTGTAAAATCCTTGAGCCTAATGTAAGTACAACATATAGGCGTTTTGAGGTTCTAAAGATTATGAGAGATAATGGTATACCAACAGTTGTATGGCTGGATCCAATTTTACCATATATAAATGATACAAAGGAAAATCTATTAGGCATATTAAATTACTGTATAGAGGCAAAGGTTCATGGAATACTTTGCTTTGGTATGGGCTTAACTCTAAGAGAAGGTAATAGAGAATATTTTTACAAAAAATTAGATGAGCATTTTCCTGGGTTAAAAGAAAAGTATCATAAAAAGTATGGTTATTCTTATGATATAAAAAGTGACAATAATGATGAGCTAATGAAGATATTTAATGAAGTATGCAGGAAAAATAACATTGAATATAGGGTTGATAGGGTATTTGCATATTTACATGAATTTGAAGATAAGAAAGCAAACAGACAGCTTAGTCTGTTTGATAATTAAAAGCTGATAATTACCATGTTGATTTTCATGGAATAATCAGTTTTTTTATATTTATTATTTAAGCTGTTCTAAATTTTAATTGCTCGAATTTGTTAAATATTATATAATGTTATCATAATTTCTAATTAAATTTTAATAAATTATTAAAGCCAGGCTAATTATTGAAAATTATAATATAAAAAAGTTTTAATTTATTTTAAAGCTTTAGGAGGTAATTATGGAAGCGAAAAGAAAAATTTTGATTGTAGAGGATGAGCAAAAAATTGCTAGATTTCTAGAGCTTGAGCTAAAATATGAAGGTTATGACGTTGAAATTGCTCATAATGGCAGAGAAGGCTTTGAAAAGGGTAAGAATAAAGATATTGATTTAATTGTTCTTGATTTAATGCTTCCAGAGCTTAGTGGTATAGAGGTTTGTAGAAGATTACGACAAACATCTGATGTGCCAATAATTATGCTGACTGCAAAGGATGATATATCAGATAAAATTACAGGTCTTGATATAGGGGCAGATGATTATATGACTAAGCCTTTTGCTGTAGAGGAGCTACTTGCAAGAATTAGAGTTTTACTTAAGAGAAAATATGTAACAAAAAATGTTAATGAGAAAAATGTATTAAAGCATGGATTATTAACTTTATATAAGGATAACTACAAGGTTGAATATGATAGTGATGTTATTGATTTAACTAAAAAGGAGTTTGAATTATTAGAGTTCATGCTAGAAAATAGAGATTTAGTTTTATCTAGAGAAAAAATACTTGATAAGGTATGGGGATATGATTATTTTGGAGATACAAATGTAATAGACGTTTATATAAGATATCTAAGAAGTAAAATAGATCAAAAATATAATATTAACCTAATTGAAACAGTTAGAGGTGTTGGTTACACAATAAGAGGTAAATAATGGTTAAAAAAAGAAGTTCAGTAATATCATCTATTATTAGAATATTACTTAGTATAATTTTATTTCCATTTAAATTAATTAGGAATTTTTTTGGAGCAATTCTAAAAAGGCTTAAATTTTCTATTGCCTTTAAAATATCAGCTTCTTATTTCCTATTGTATATTGTTATAGCCTTGATTGTTACATGCACAAGTTCAATAGGCTATTTTGTGTTTTTGTTAAATGATTTTAAAAGATCAACTGTATCTAATGATATAGGAAAAATAAGACAAAGTATAGGTGATTTAACTACAATTGATAGTTATATAATTAATGACAGTATTAAAGATTTAACTATTTATAACGATGATTATGAAAATATTTATTCATACAAGGAAGTTAATAAAAAATATACAGATAATATTATTTCTGTGATTGAAGAGATTGTAACAGAATCCACATATATTCATTCTGAAGAGATTTATATAAATAGCCAAACCTATTATGTGAACTTATATTATAATATTTCTTTTTTAGTATCACAGATGTCATATATAGCAATTTTTATGTTTTTATCAAGCTCAGCTGGTATATTGTTTTTTATACCAATAGTATCAAAGACAAGCTCAAAGATTATAAAGCCTATTAAAAACATGACACAAATTGCAAAAACAATTACAGTAAGTAATATCAATACAAGATTAGATATTAAGGGTACACAGGATGAGTTGAAGGAGTTATCCATGACCTTTAATGAAATGATGGATAGAATTGAAAATGGTTATAAGTCTCAACAGCAATTTGTGTCTGATGCTTCTCATGAGCTTAGAACACCTATAGCTGTTGTAAAGGGCTATGTAAATATGTTAGATAGATGGGGTAAAAATGATAAAGCAATACTTGAAGAGGCTATAACTGCAATAATGAATGAAACTGATAATATGCAGGATTTAGTTGAAAAGCTCTTATTTATAGCTAGAAGTGATAAGCAGACATTGACCTTTACAAAAGAAGATTTCAATATTAGTGAAATATTATTTGAAATTGAAAAAGAAACAATGATGATAGATGATAAGCATGAGTTTGAGTTCAGATTTTTACAAGATGCTCATGTATATGCTGATAAGAACTGGATAAAACAGGCCATACGTATTTTTATTGAGAATGCTATTAAATTTACTCCTGAAAAGGGTAAGATTTCTGTGTATGGATATTTAGATGAGGAATATTATGCTATAAAAATAAAGGATACTGGTATAGGAATAGATAAAAAGGATTTACCTAAGATATTTGATAGACTTTATAGAGCAGAGGAGTCAAGAAATAGACAAATTGGTGGTCATGGACTCGGTTTGTCAATTGCTAAAATAATTATTGTCGGACATAAGGGTAAGATTAAGGTAAAGAGTACTAAAGGTGAAGGAGCAGAATTTACAATATTATTACCTCATTTATAACAAATTTATCTACAGAAATCATTTTTAAACGACAAAACTTGTCAAAAAAAGCTATATAAAATATCTTGCACCCATATTATAATTAGTATAAGATACTGTTAATGGCTTGTATTGCCATTCTATAATTATAATAGGGGGATGAATTCATAAGTGGAAGTTTTGTATAATGAAGATGGACAAAATTTAACTATAAAGCTTAGAGGGGAATTGGATCATCATTTTGCTACTGAAATTAAGGGTAAAATTGATGAAAGGTTAAATAGTGGACAAGTTAAGAATTTAATATTTGATATGGAAAAGCTTGATTTTATTGATAGCTCAGCAATTGGATTTATTATTGGTAGATATAAAATTGTAAAAAAGAACGATGGAAAATTAGAAATTATTAACACATCTCATAAGATTAGAAGAATACTTGATATGAGTGGTGTTGGTAAAATAATTAATATAAAATAGGGGGATATAATGCAAAATAATTATGTATATATAAAAATACCAAGCTTATCAACAAATGAATCCTTTGCAAGAAGTGCTGTAGCTGCATTTTGTGCCAGTCTTAATCCGACTATTGAAGAGATATCAGAGATTAAGACAGCTGTATCAGAGGCTGTGACAAATGCAATTATTCATGGATATGATAATAAGCTTGGTGATATAGTTATTGAGTGCAGAATAAAGGGACAAGTTGTTGAAATAATAGTTGAAGATTTTGGCTGTGGTATTCCAAATGTTGAGAAAGCAAGAGAACCTTTATTTACATCAAAGCCAGAGCTTGAGCGTTCTGGTATGGGCTTTACAGTAATGGAAAGCTTTATGGATGAGCTTGTTGTTTTATCTGAAAGGGATATTGGAACTAAGATAATAATGAGAAAGAAAATAAGTAGTAGCTCTGATAAAATATATATTAAATAATATAGTGAAGCATTTTTATACTTCGCTTATAAAATACAGTCCTTATTACTCTAATTCATAAGTAAATAAGGACTGTTCTTGTTTTCTAAAGTCATTATATTATTTAGCTTTGGCATCAAATATTAATGATACTAAATATCCAAATACTAAAGCTGCTCCAACTCCAGTAGCAGTCTTTTTTATTCCTCCACTTAATACACCTAAAAAGCCACTTTTTGCGGTTTCTTCCATAGCTCCTTTTGCTAATGAATATCCAAATCCAGGAAGGCATACAGTCGCCCCGGAATGACCAATCTCAATTATTTTTTCATATATTCCTAGGTATCCTAGTATAACACCTGATACCACAAATGTTACTAGTATGTAAGCCGGATTGACTTTCTTTAAATCTAAAACTAATTGTCCTATAACACATATCAATCCACCTACAATAAAACTCATTAAATAACTCATGCTATTCTTCCTTCCTAAGAAAGTAAATTTTTAATTTGATATTCCTATACAGTGAGCAATACCAGGAACACTTTCACCCTGTAATGAAACAGTAGGTGAATGTAAAGCACCAGTTGCTGTAAACAATAAAGTATTAATTTCCTTCTTCAATAGCTTTTTATATAAGAAAGAACCAAATACTACTGCAGAGCATCCACAGCCACTACCACCAGCATGCACATCTTGACTTTCAATATCAAATATTATTGTTCCACAATCATCATATTTTTTCTCAATATTAATATTTTCATCCTTCAATAGCTTCATTGCTATTTGTTTTCCTATTGTTCCTAAATCTCCTGAAACAATTAAATCATAGTTTATATCAGAATTAGTATCTAATATGTTTTGCTTAACACTATCTGCAAATGCTGGTGCCATCGCAGCACCCATATTGTTAGCATCAGTAACCCCTAAGTCAATTATTTTTCCAAACGTTACATTTTTAATTTTAGGACATTCCTTGCCACCATTATCTTTAGACAACCATACAGCTCCAGAGCCTGTAACTGTCCATTGAGCACTCATATGTCTTTGACCACCAGATTCTAAAGGAGTCCTATATTGACGTTCTGCACAACAAAAATGACTTGAGGTAACACAGATAACATTATTAGCAAATCCTCCATCTACTAATAAAGCACCAAGTCCCATGCTTAGTGACATAGTTGAGCATGCTCCATATAATCCTATAAAAGGAATTTCTAAACTACGTGCAGCATAAGAAGATGAAACAATTTGATTTAATAAGTCGCCACCTAAAATTAAATCTATATCGGATTTTTTAATATTATTTTTACTTATTAAATTTTCAACTACATATTGTTGCATCTTAGACTCGGTTTTCTCCCAAGTTTTTTCACCCCATAATGCATCTTCAAGAATATAATCAATATTATCTTTTAAAGGTCCTTCGCCTTCTTTAGTTCCAGCTAATGTATATGTATCTCGAATATACACATCATTAGCCATTATAAAAGTTTGTTTACCTACCTTTTTCACTTATTCCTCCATTTTCATTCAACAGCCCTTGATTTATAATTACTTAAACATATTAATGATTAAATCAATAAAACCAACTAACATTGAACTACTGTATCCAAATAGTAAAACTGGGCCTGCAAGTGTAAATACTTTTGCTGCAGAGCCTAATATATATCCTTCTCTTTTAAATTCTAGTGCAGGTGCTACAACTGAATTTGCAAAGCCTGTAATAGGAACTATCATTCCGGCTCCACCATACTTAGCAAGCTTGTCATAAACACCTAAACCTGTTAATATTGCTGTTAAGCCAATTAGTATGACTAGTGCTATAGTTGCAGCATCGTCCTCTTTAAAGTTATAATTCATAAAAATGTTCTTTATTAATTCTCCAAAGGTGCAAATAACTCCTCCAAAAATAAAAGCTAAAATACAATTTTTGAATATTTTATTTTTGGGGGTGTATTCATCAACCACTTTTTTATAAGTTTCTTTTGTCTGTTTCATAATAACACCGCATTTTCAGGCATTTTTTTTATTGATTTATCAATTGTATTAGTGATA